>CAMBVX010000012.1 GCA_945871085.1 Opitutus sp. GAS368
TCCATCCTCCAAGGACGTTCGTTACTGTCCCAAATGCGCAATCCGGCCCACCGCACCAATGATTTCGTCTTCATGGAATTCAATCGGTTTGAGATCGACCACGACGGCTTTGGCGCGTTCGCGCCGATGCGCAGTGTCTTTGACGGACGATACAAACTAGTCATCAACCTGCTCGACACCGATGAATTCTACGACTTGGCGTCTGATCCCCTGGAGCTACAGAACCGGGTAAGCGATGCAGCGCTCACACCTGAACGTGAACGATTGCTCGACGAATTACTCGCTTGGATGAACCGCACGCGGGATCCCTTGCGGGGGCCGCATTGGGCGCGCCGGCATTGGGGAAGCCGTCCAGGCTCAACGTGGGGAGGACCGACGCGTCCGCGACCGTTTGACGAGGCCTACTACCCAAAAACGCTGCTCTACGATACGGGGAAAGTCGTAGATCGCTTCGAGTATACCAAGCACTAAGCCCAACTCATACAGAGCGGCCGCATCGCATCGCGCTCTAAATGACTCTCTATGTCGAAAAAAGAACCCACTCTAGAACTCTCTATCTCACCTCAAATCGCGGGGCGCTATGCAGCAGCAGCGAAAAATCTTAAGGTGAAATCCACCGCTGGCGCCCCCACCGCTGCGAAATTGATTTCGCTCGAACTGGTGGGTCGCACCCCCGCGGGTATTGTGGAGGATTTCGAGCAGGGCAGCTGGAGGCGGCGCAGCTCCAATTGTGGCAGCGTCGTCGTTAAGAAACGCGGCTGACTTCAAGCCGGGGCTGCGCGGGATCCACGACGACTGATCCACTCGCCTGACCCGACTCAAAGATGCGCCGCATAACGGCGTCCTGCAGGTGTCGCGCGATCGTATTGCGCATCAGTCGCGCGCCGAGTTGCGGGTGATGGCCCTCGCGAATCAAGAACTCCATCGCATCGCGGGTTACTTGAAGGTCGAAACCGATGGCGCTTAGCCGTCCGACTTCGCGGGCAACCAGTAGCTCCGCGATTTCACGCTGAACGGAATAGTCTAGGGGGGCGAACACGAGCTTCTCGTCGATCCGGGCGATCAATTCTGGACGAAGGGTTTGGTTTACCCGGGCGAGCACCGCCCGTTCTACGCTGGCAAACAGCGAATGCTCCATGCGCATCGCCTCGGCCGCGCCAATGTTCGAGGTCATGACCACAAAATACGGTTCGAGCGACTGGGTCTCGCCACTCGCCAGCGTGATCCGTCCGGGGTCCAGCATTTGCAGGAGGAGATCCAATACGAGGGGATGGGTGTAGCGCGTCACAATATTTCCGGAGGATTTTTTCATGATAAATTAGGAGGAGGCGCACGGATTTTGCGTTGTGGCCGAGGCGTGGATCATCGGTCCGTGCGGAACCCGGTTGTTTCTCGGTTTGGGCGAGCGGCGCGAACTGGTGGCGATCTTCGCGGTGGTTTCTGGTCGGCCGCCGCGGAGTCAGAACAGCGAGAGTTGCCGATCATCGCCGGTGACGCGGTTGGCGCGCCGGGCGTGGAGCAAGCGGTGAGTGGCGGCGAGTAAATCGATATTCCGGGCGTCGCGCTGCACCCGCTCGGCGAAGCGGACGGAAGCGAGTACTTGGTCGAGGGCGTTGCGGACATGCTTCAATTCGGCGTCGAGTTCGTCGCCGTGGTGCTGGAACCAATCTTGGAGACATTTGAGCAGATAGGCGGGGAAGTATCCGCCGTAGCGTGCGGGATCGCCGTGGGCGGCGGCGGCTTCGAGTCGGTCGTCCAGCAGCGAGCGGTACCGCGCCGGCGAGCAGGTGAGCGCGCGGCGTTCGAGCCAGACGGCGGGCCAGGTGAGAGCATACAGGAGCGTCCGGCGATCGCGGTGGAAAGCGGCCGGCGGTTGCGCGCCATAGAAGCGCCGCCGGATCGTTGCGAGGGTCTGGTGCACGGCCTCGTCAATGCTGGTCCGTCCTTTGGCGCGGTCCTCTGGCCCGGCGGCGGAGGGATCGAAGCCTGCCAGGCGGGCCCGTGCTCCGGCCTGGTTCTCAGGTATCATGATTTTCATGACAAGGGGCGCGGGCGCGCGAGCCAAGGCAGTGCATCGAGGGCGGCCTGGACGTCGGTGGCCGTGACGGCGCGCCGGCCGGCCTGGGCGGCTTGTTCCATGGCGCGTTGCAGGAGCGCGTTGGCGGTCCGGGGGATGCCTTGGGCGGACTGGAGGAGGAGCGTCTCAGCCGCGGACTCGAACGGGCTGACGTGGATGCCGACTTCGGCCAGGCGTTGCTGGAGGTAGTCGCGCAGCGCTTCGGTCGGCCAGCGGTCCAGGTGCAGGCAAAAACCCAGCCGGGACACGAGCGCCCGGTTGATACCGAGATCGAGGCGGCCGAGCAGTTCCTCGTCGCCGCAGAGCAGGAGCGAGAACGGCGGCGAGGCGTCCGCGCGGGCGCAGGTCAGTAAACGCAGTTCCTCCAAGGCGGCGGTGTTCAAGTCCTGCGCTTCCTCAAGGATGAGGAGGGGCCAGGCCGGCGCCCATTCCTGCCAGAGTTCGGCGAGCAGCCGCACGTTGTCGCCACGGCGGTAGAGGGGGATCTTGCCGCCGAGCCGGACGAGTTGGCGCAACAGATCGGAGCCCATGAGGGAACTGTGGGCCAGGCGCAGGCAGCGATATTGTTTGGGCGAGAGCCGTTCGCTCCAGCGGTGCAACAGGGTGCTCTTGCCCACGCCGTGGGGGCCGTGGAGGACGCCGCTGGCGTGCACCAGGGCGAGTTGATCGAGCCGGCGATACATTTCCTGCCACGCGGGGTGGGCGAGCACCACCGCGCCGCCCTCCAGGCCGGGCCAGCGGCTGGCGCCCCAGAGGGTTTTGAGCGCGAGCTCCAGCGCGGCAGGCTCAGAACGTGTCGTGGTCATAGTCGTTGCTGGAGAGGATTTGGCTGTTGCGTTGTTTGTTACAGCGGATCGCCTGGCCGAGGAGGCGCTCACCGATCCAGATCTCGACGCGGCGGTAGGCGATGGGCTCGAAGTGCACGGTGACGATCTGGCCGCGCAGGTGCGGGGAGACCTCCCAAAACTCGCCCCCGAGCGAGAACGTGGCGTCCTTGCGCACGCGCCGCTGGACCCGCATCAGGAACAGCCGGTCGAGTTCGACGTTGGGCGCCAACAGGCGCAGCGCGGTGCCGAGGCGGGCGAAGCGTTGGGCGGGGGATTCCCCGGCGAGCGCCCCGTGTTCACGTTGATGATACGCGGTTTCGAGCCAGTGCCAGAAGCGGCGGTTGAGCGCGTCGAGCGAACGCACCGGCTCGAACAACAGCGTCGGCTGGAACTGCGTCTGCACGGTGAGGAAAAACCGTTCGATCTTGCCCTTGCTCCAGCTGTGGTAGGGTTTGCAGTGCAGGAGCCGCAGGCCGAGGTTGGCGCAGACGATTCCCAAATGCTGGCTGCGAAACGCGGCCCCGTTGTCGGTGTAGATTTTATCGGGCAGGCCGCGGGTCTGGATCGCCTGGCGCAGGGTGTCCAAAAAACCCTCCAGGCGTTCGTAGGGGTAAAACTGGCCGTGCACGCACAGGCGCGAGCAGTCATCGATGAGGGCGAACAGAAACGTGCGCTGGGTCGCGTCGCCCTCGGTGCGCAGCGACGGGCCGTGCATGCAGTCCGCCATCCACAGCAGATTGGGCAGCGGCAACTCGAAGGCTTTCGTCGGGCCGCCGACCAGGCCGGAGCCGGCGCGCAGGCTCTGGCGATCCAGGCCCGCCTCCGTCAGTCGCCGGTGCAGGGTGCTCGCACTGAAGGTGCCGGGCGTGAGGACGCCCAGCCGCACGAGCTCCCCGGTCAGCGCCTTGACCGTGAGGAGCGGATATTCGCGCCGCAGTTTGCACAACGCTTCGAGCGCCGCCGGATCCAGCGCCCGGTGCTGGCCCCGGTCCCGGCGCGGTTGGTTTTGCAGCGCGGCAAACTGGCCGTGCTGGTAACGATAGACCCAGTCCTCGATCGTCGCCGGGGAATAGGAGCGTCCGTCCCAGGGTTGCTGGGCGGCGTGGTGCAACGCTTGGGTCAACGTGCTGCCGTTCTGGCGCGCTTGGACCACCGCTTGCACGGCGGCGAAGCGTGCCAGGGCACGGGTTTCACGGGGATTTTCGTCGGAGGAGGTGATTTTGTTCATCGCCCGACGGTCTGCGCCGCTTCCGGGCGGCGGACCATGTTTAGGTTGTGTGGGGAGCTCCCTCCCGCCACTCTCCCGCTCGTATCACCCGGCCGAACGCGGGGCTTTTTGTTCAGACCCGCGCCGGTTGGTGGCACTGATAGCGTTTAAAAAGGGTAATCCGAAAGTCCGTGACCAATCGGCGTGTGGCAGAACTCATGCTGCCACACGCCTCTTTCAGCCACGGCCACAGGCCCTCCGCCGTCGCGGGCGGCGCCCGGCCAAAGCCGCAGCCCACCACCCGCACCACCGCCGCGGCATTGACCAGCGTCCGCCGCCGGTAGCTTTGCAGCACCGTTTCCCAGGTCTGCACCTCTCGCCGCGCGTGTTCGCCGTCGAGAAACGCCGCGAAGGTCCGCGCCTGCACCAGGCGATAACTCAGCGCGAAATCGGGCAGGTAACTGATGGTCCGGCCGCAGCCCACACAGAGAAAACGCGCGATCAGCATCAGCACGATTTTCCCGATGCTCGTCGTGATCCCGCGTTCGTAGGTGCCGTGGCCGTGCAGCCGCCCGGCGCACCCGCACCCGAGGGGACAGAGCAACTCCGGGCGAACCTGCCGATGCGCCTCGGTCGCCACGTATTCTTCCGGCGTCAGTGCACAGGGAAAGATCCGCTGCATCCCCGTGGCCTAACAAATCCAGCCAGCCACGACAACCCTCTGCCACGGCGCGACTCGATCCTCACGCTCTTCCCGGAATCCTGACCACGCTCCGCCCGGCCCAACCAAGTTCACCTCCGACTTGTCCCTGGAAAAACTCGTATCCGTTTTCTGATTTCAGCGTGAGACACCACAGGAATAGTTGCGCAAGTAACAGAGAAGGGCGGCGTGCTCATTTCGATAACGATGGGAGATTGTTGGTCGGAAACTCGAAATTCAGGAGGATCGGATCCGTGAGGGGCTCAAGGGGACGGTGACCGGTGGAAACGGAATCGGACCCCTGTTGTCCCGGCAACACGTAAGCCGGCAAACCTAGGTTGCGCCATCGCGGCACGTTCCGAAACCCACGCGTTCGGAAATATTGGGACAAACCCTATGTCGATCCAGCGCTGATACGGAATCGCGAGGTCGGCATGGAAAAGGTCGTGATTCGCGCCAGATTGGCGCGATTTTGCTGTTTCAATACCAACCTTAATATAGACAGGGTAGTTCCGATCACTCCTCCGAGACGGAATCTTCCCCGCTTGAGGGGGCCTTTTGGGAACAGTGAATTCCTGTCCCCGTAGAGGCCCGTGGAGGCTGCCAATGCCACCCGGTCGGTAGCTGAGCGAACTCGACCACAGCCGAATCATGACCGACTTGAGTCTGGGCAGTCCTGCGCCAGTGACCGGCGGGAGGGGCAGAGGTGATAGTAGGCGAGGTATTCTTCGCGCGCGCGGTAGAGATGCCGTTCGCCGAGGATGCCGGAGCCACGTTCGTAGTGCGGCGACCGCGGAACTCTCAGTGGGTAGACGCCGTGCATGATGGAGAAGCCGGCGGTTTGATCGGCGCTTGCCCACCGCGAAGAGGGAAAACTGCAGCACTGTTAGGCCAATCGGCTCCGGGTCGCGAGGTCCCGTTGCCGATGCTCCTCATCGCATAGGAATGGTTCAGGGAAGGCTGGCGCCGTCACAGCTCCCTGTGCGACCGGCAAACGGACTGCTGGATTCGTCGGTCGCTAGGGCGTCTGGCGCGGTGGATGACGTGCGTGACGGGCGAAACCCATGGCAATGAAACGCACCGTTCTGGATACCCACCTCTGGATACCCACCTACTGAACTATCAGGCTTGATCGATGACCGCTCAAGACTGCTTGAAAATGGGGTTTCACTCGTGTGACATCTCCTGAATCATGGAAAGAAGACTCCTGAAATCTGCGCAGTTGAAGACGTTCACGTTTTACTACCAATGAGCGGACCTTCGGAAAAATTTTGGGCGAATCTGCCGCTGGGGCGCGAGGTGACGCTGCTCACGCATGATGCGAACGGGGTCGCGGCGCTGGCGAAACCCGCCGGCGTGCTGTCGCATCCGAATGAACCCGGCGAAGAGCCGCGATCACTGTTGACGGTGCCCTATACGCTCGGCGACGAAGCGTTCGCATGGACCGATGTGGACGGAGCGAAGCGCCAGTTGTGGCTGCTGAACCGGTTGGATTCGGCGACCTCGGGCGTGATCCTCGCGGCGGCGAACGGTGAGCTGGCGGCCGAGATCCGGGCGCAGTTTCGGAAGAAACAGGTGAGGAAAATTTACTGCGCGCTGGTGTTTGGTGGTCCCCGCGAGGCGCTGGAAATCTGGCGTGACCTACTCGTGGTCGACAAACGCGGCGGGAAAATACGGGCGGTGGCCAATGCCGGCAACGTTCCCTCCGAGAGCCGGATGAGTGTGGTCCGCATCGGGCAGAAGGAGCCACGCGTTTCTTTGTTGAAGTTGGAGCCGCGGACGGGCCGCAGCCACCAGTTGCGGGTCCAGGCGGCGAAACGGCATCTGCCGATCATTGGCGATCAGACGTATGGAGATTTTGGACGCAACCGGACCTTCGCCAAATTGGCGGGGACGAAGCGGATGTTTTTGCATTCGCTGGAAACGAATTTTGACTACGAGTGGAAGGAGCGGACGTGGAAATTTGCGGCGCGGGCACCGATCCCACGCGAGTTCGAGAAGTTCCTTTGACAGAGGGCGGAGAATGCGCGGAATTGCGCGCTCCACGCCCGCCATGATCCTGCCCAAAGCCAACCGCCTCACTCCTGAACAGCTCGCCGAAGTCACCGGAATCGTGACGGAGTTTGGCTGCAAGATTCAGCCGATTGTCGGGGCGGTGCGGACGATCTACGCGATCGTCGGGGACGAGCGCGACGAGCTGATGATCAACCGGCTGGAAGGTCTGAACTACGTCGACCGCATCGACCGCATCCAATCGCCGTTCAAGCTCATGGACAAGCGCTCGGATCTGGCGAGCCACCGCATCACGATCGGCGGAGTGACGTTGGGCGAGGAGCTGTTTGTGATTGCCGGGGCGTGCACGATCGATCCGAAGAATCCGAATTATTTTTACGAGACGGCGGCCGCGGTGAAAGAAGCGGGCGCGAACGCACTGCGCGGTGGCGTGTGGAAGCCGCGGACGAATCCGTATTCGTTTCAAGGCGACGTGAAGTCGCTGGATATCCTCATGGAGGCTTCGCGCCGCACGGGGCTGGCGGTGGACACCGAAGTGATGGAGGAGGCCCACATCACACTCGCCCTCGATGCGGGCGTGCACACGTTGCAAGTCGGTGCGCGCAACGCGCTGAACTACTCGTTGCTACGGGCGATCGGGAAAGCGATCGCCGAGCGGGAGAACGTCGTGCTCCTCAAGCGCAGTATCCACATGGGGCCGTTGAGCGAATTTATTTCGGCGGCGGAATACATCGCGGCATTTGGTAATCCGAATGTGATTCTCTGCCCGCGGGGCACGACGCCAACGCTCGACGGGTATCGGAACCACCCGGACGAGAGCATCACGCCACTCCTGAAGGAAAAAACGTGGGCCCCGGTGGTGGTCGACCCCTCGCACTCCGTGGGCAAAGCGACCTACGTGCCAGCGGCCGCACTGGCGGCGGTGGCATATGGTGCGGATGGACTTTGCATCGAGGCACACGTCGAACCGACGAAAGGGATTGGCGATGATCCGAAACAAGCGCTGACGCCGGAAGTGCTGCGCACGACGATCGCGCAGGCAAGGCAACTGTGGGCGATTCGCCGGGGGCGAACGACACTGCCCGTGTGGTAATACTTGACGGAAAGACACCGTGTGGCCACCTGTGGCCACATGAAAAAATCGAAACGAGTTTTGGGAATCCGGGGCCTGCTGCCTCCCGGAGAGATGCGAGAGCAGGCACCGTCTTTGATGAGGCGGCGAACCGAGGTCTCGGTGCGCGAAGCGAAGGATCAGTTGTCATCGCTTTTGCAACGGGCCGAGGCTGGTGAGGAAATCGTGATCACCTCGGATGGAGAACCGAAAGCGATGCTCGTGCGGCACCGGCCCATGGTGGGAGGGAAACCATGGCAATCCCTGGCGGACTTCCGGGCGACACTCCCGATGACACCCGACTCGACGCCGATGATTCGTGAAATGAGAGACAGCGGATACTGAAATGTATTTAGATACATCAGTATTCGTTAAACTTTACACGCGTGAGCCGGATTCGGCGGAATGCGAGCGGATCGTGGCCGGCCACAAGATTGTTTCCTCGGAATTGCTCTACACCGAGCTGTGGTCGGCCTTACTCGCCAAGGAGCGGGCGGGCACGCTTCTGCCTGAGGCCCGGCAACGGGTGTGGCGGATTTTCGAGTCGCACCTGCTCGACGATGTGGTGGAGCTGATCGAACTCAACGGGCATGTCTTGCGCGAAGCGGCGGAAATGATTGCTCGGGTGCATCCGCAGGTGCCCTTACGAACGCTCGATGCGATTCATCTCGCGACCTTTGCCGGCTTGGACAGCGGACCGCTTTTTACGGGTGACCGCCGGATGATTGATGCGGCGCGATTGCTCTCGTTTCCGCTGGCGCGGTGAGGCGGCAGGCGGAACGACGCAGTCACAATAAGCTCAGCTGGGGGTCGTCGGCGGGGGCGACGCTAATTTTTTTCTTTGGTCTGGCCTGAGGGGCGGCAGCGGTCGGGAGGGTCACGTCGGTGTCGTCGCGTTCGAGTTTGGCGAGGATGGTTTTCGCGCGGTCGATAACACTCAGCGGGAGGCCGGCGAGACGCGCGACCTGGATGCCGTAGCTGCGGTCGGCGGCACCCGGGACGACGCGGCGGACGAAGACGATATCGTCGTTCCACTCTTTCACAGCGACGGAGAAATTGCGCAGGCGCGGGAGATGTTTCGCGAGTTGGGTGAGTTCTTGATAGTGCGTCGCGAAGAGCGTGCGGGCCCCGCGCGAATCGGCGTGGTGAAGGTGCTCGACGACGGCCCAGGCGATCGAGAGGCCGTCGTAGGTCGAGGTGCCGCGGCCGATTTCGTCGAGTATGATGAGGGAGCGGTCGGTCGCGTTGTTGAGGATGTTGGCGGTCTCGGTCATCTCGACCATGAAGGTCGAGTTGCCGCGTGCGAGATCGTCGCTGGCGCCGACGCGGGAGAAAATGCGGTCAACGAGACCGACGCGGCAGGATTTCGCGGGGACCCAGCAGCCCACTTGCGCGAGCAGGGTAATGAGCGCGATCTGGCGGATGTAGGTGGATTTGCCGGCCATGTTGGGACCGGTGAGGAGGACAATTTGGGCGTCGTCGCAGGCGAGCAGGGTATCGTTGGGGACGAAGCTGGCGCTCGTGCCACGGGCGACGGTCGTGGCGGGGGAACGGAGCATCTGCTCCACGACGGGGTGGCGGCCCTCGGTGATTTCGAGAACGTCGCCCTCGTCGATGGTTGGGCGGCAGTAGTTCCATTCGCGGGCGAGCAGCGCCCAGCCGGCGAGCACGTCGAGTTCAGCGAGAGCATCAGCGTTGTGCGCGAGCGCGAGGGAATCGTCGAGGACGGTGGCGACGAGTTGATTGAAGAGTTCGAGTTCACGCGCGGCGGCGTTTTCTTCGGCGTGAAAAATTTCCTTTTCCTTGTGCTTGAGGGACTCGGTCACGTAACGCTCGCCACCGACGGTCGTCTGGCGCCGGATGTAGTCGGTGGGGACGAGGTGGAGGTTGGCTTTGGTGACCTCGATGTAGTAGCCAAAATTATTCGTGAATCGAACCTTCAGGCTGCGGATACCGGTGCGCTCCTGCTCGGCGCGTTCGAGGTCCGAAAGCCAAGTCTTGTTGTTCGTCGTGAGAGAACGGAGACGGTCGAGTTCGGCGTCGTAGCCGGTGCGCAGATAGTTGCCGTCGGCAAGATCGTTGGGGAGTTCGTCCGAGAGGGAGGCAGCGAGGAGTTGGCGGAGGGTCGGCAGCTCCTGAAGTTGAGAGCTGAGAGTGGCGAGTTGAGCGTCCGACCCGAAAGCGAAGAGCTCGGCGCGCAGGATGGGGATTTGCGTCAAGGTATCGCGGATGCCGCCGAGTTCGCGCGGGTTGCGGAGACGATTTTGGAGACGACCGAGGATGCGCGGAAGATCGCGGACGCTGGGCAGCAATTCGCGGAGCGAGGCGAGACGTGACGGCCGGGCGAGGAGCTCGCCCACGAGAGATTGCCGGCGATTGATCTCAGCGAGGTCGAGGGTGGGGGAGGCGAGCCAGCGTTCGAGGAGGCGAGCGCCAGCGGCCGTGCCGGTGCGATTGATGGCGGTGAGCAATGAGCCGTCGCGCACGCCACGGCTGGAGGAAAATATCTCCAGATTGCGCAGCGTGGCGGGATCGAGGAGGAGGGTGCGGGCGCTGCGATACTCCTGTAGACCTCGGAGATTTTCCGGTTTCGCGCAGAGATTTTCCGTCGCGTAGAAAACGAGCGCGCCGGCCGGGCCCAGGGCAGGGTGGGTGTGCGCGAGGCCGAAGCCCTGCAGGTTTAGGACGCCCAGAGTGTCCATCACGGTTTTGGCGCCGGAGGCGGAGTCAAAGTGGTAGCCGGGAAGCTCGGTCACGAGGCGAGTGGCGGCAAAAGCGTGGAGCGCGTGGATCTCGGTCTGATCGTGCGGGGCGGCCAGCCAGCGCTCGCGTTCGTTTTCGATCACGAGCAGTTCGGCGGGATCAAGCGCCGTGAGAACCGGGAGGAGATTCGCAATGTGGGTATCGGTTGCGACGCGGAATTCTCCGGTGGAGAGATCGAGCCACGCGGAGTGGAGGCCGTGCTTATCGAGAGCGAGAGCGCAGAGGTAGTGGTTGCGCGCGGCGTCGAGTTGATTGGCGGCGAGGGTGGTGCCGGGCGAAAGGATGCGCGTGAGCTGGCGGCGGACGAGCTTGCCGGCCTTGGCGGGTTCGGCCTGGTCGCAGATAGCGACCTTTTTGCCCGCGGCGAGCAGCTTGGTGACGTAGTTGTCGAGGGACTGGGACGGAAGGCCGGCCATGGGGTAATCCTGGCGCTTGGTGAGCGTGAGGCCGAGCAGGCGGGAGGCGACGACGGCGTCGTCGAAAAACATTTCGAAGAAATCGCCGAGACGGAAAAGCAGGAGGGTGTCCTGCGGGAGCCCGCGCTTCACCTCGAAATACTGCTGCATCATCGGGGTGAGTTTGACGGGGTCGGACATGGAAGGGACCGGGAGTGGAACCACGAAACCTGAGGAATACACGAAAATATTTTCGGCGGGCTTGCTCCGGCGGACCGCGTCGTTCGTGTATTTCGCCGTGAAGCTTTTTCATCGAGATTTTGGGGGAGCAGGGCGGCCGCCTTTGGTGGTGCTGCACGGCATGCTGGGTTCGTCGCGCAACTGGCAGTCAGCGGGGCGTGATCTCGCGGACACGTTTCACGTGCGCGCACCGGACCTGCGGAACCACGGCGCTTCACTGCACGCGGAGACCATGACCTATGCGGAGATGATGGCAGATGTGGTGGCCTGGATGGACGCGCAGGGAATCGCGAAGGCGGCGTTGCTCGGGCATAGCATGGGCGGGAAAATCGCGATGCGGCTCGCGTGTCGGCACCCCGAGCGGGTGGAGCGACTGATCGTCGCGGACATCGCGCCAAAGGATTATTTCTGGGTCGCGCATCGGGTGAATTTTGCGGCGATGAACGAACTGGATCTGGCCAGTGTGCACTCGCGGGCCGAGGCGGAGCTGAGGCTGGAGGCCCGTGTGACGAGTTGGGCGATGCGGAAATTTATTGTGACTAATCTGGAGCAAGGCGAAGACGGGCGGTGGCGCTGGACGATCAACTTGCCGGTGATCACGGCGGCACTGAGCGCGTTGGAGAAAAACTCGCTGACGGTTGGCGAATCGGGCGACCGCTTCGAGGGGCCGGCGCTGTTTATCGCGGGCGGAAAGTCGGACTACGTCGGGCCAGCGGACGACGCGCTGATGCGGCGGCATTTTCCGGCGCTGCGGGTCGAGACCATTGCCGAGAGCGGCCACAATCCGCACATGGAGACGAGGGAGAAATTGGTGGCGCTGGTGCGCCGCGCATGAAGAGTGGTTGCATCTGAGCGAGACTTTCCTCCACGTTTTCCCTATGCCCCACATTAGCTCCAGCAAGACGCAGCCAGTTTATGATGTCATCGTCGTCGGTTCCGGGGCCGGAGGTGGGCAGACGGCCTATACGCTGACGATGGAGGGCGCAAAAGTTCTGATGCTCGAAGCGGGGCGCAACTACGACCCGGTGAAGGAAACTCCGATGTTTCAGACGAACAATCAGGCCCCGTTGCGCGGGGCGAGCACACCCGATAAGCCATTTGGTTTCTACGACTCGACCGTGGATGGCGGGTGGCAGGTGCCCGGCGAGCCCTACACGAATGCGTCGGGCGATCCGGCGCGGCAATTTTGGTGGTGGCGCGCGCGCATGCTCGGCGGTCGCACGAATCACTGGGGGCGGATCTCGCTGCGGAACGGGCCCTATGATTTTAAGCCCCATGCGCGAGACGGGCTCGGGTTCGACTGGCCGATGACCTACGAAGATCTCGCGCCTTACTACGACAAGACCGAGATGTTGGTCGGGGTCTACGGCACAAATGAAGGGTTGGAAAACACGCCGGATTCACCGGCCGGTTGCCTGTTGCCTCCGCCGAAAATGCGCGCCGGTGAATTACTCGCCCAACATCGCGCCAAAAAACTAGGGATTCCGGTGATGGCCATCCACCGCGCCGTGCTGAGTGCAAAGCAGGATGCGGAAAATCTGCCCGCGAAATTGCATCCAAAAAATGCCAAGGCCCAGCGCCTGATCGCGAAGGCGATGCGCGAGCGAGCGGCGTGTTTTTGGGCAACCGCGTGCGGCCGGGGATGCTCGATCAAGGCGAACTATCAGTCGACCACGGTTCATCTGCCGCCCGCCCTCGACACGGGCAATCTCGACATCGTTACCGACGCGATGGTGCGCGCGGTGACCGTCGACGAGAACGGGAAGGCCACCGGCGTCAGCTACATCGACCGGAAGACCCGCGAGGAGCGCACGGTGAAGGCGCGCGTGGTGGTCTTGGCCGCGAGTTCGGCGGAGTCCGTGCGGATTCTGCTCAATTCAAAATCGCCGCGTTTCCCGCATGGCCTCGCGAATTCGAGCGGTCTCGTCGGCAAGTATATTATGGATACGGTGGGCGCGCGCCTCGGCGGCCAGATTCCGGCGCTCGAAAATCTACCGGTGCACAACGAGGACGGCGCGGGCGGCGCGCACGTCTACGTTCCTTGGTGGCTCTACAAGGAACAGCACGCTGGAAAGCTGGGATTTGCCCGCGGCTACCACATCGAATTCGAGTCAGGTCGGCGGATGCCGGGGATGGGCTCGACCAGCGGGGTTGAGAGCATGAACGGGGGCAACTACGGCCAGCAGTTCAAGGCGGACGCGCGCCGTTACTATGGTTCATTCATGGGCTTTGCCGGCCGGGGCGAGATGATCCCGAACGAGGACTCGTTCTGCGAGCTTGATCCTACGGTGAAGGACAAATGGGGTATCCCGGTGCTGCGTTTTCATTGGAAATGGTCCGAGCACGAGACACGGCAGGCGGCGCACATGCAGAAAACGTTCGCCGAAATCATTGAGTCGATGGGTGGCAAGGCCGGGAAACCGGAGGCCACAGGCGCGGCCGCGATCGAACCGGGCGGCAAGATCATCCACGAAGTCGGCGGGACGATCATGGGCACGGACGCAAAGAAATCCGTGACGAACCAGTGGTGCCAGACGTGGGATGTGAAGAACCTCTTTGTCACCGATGGTGGTGCGTTTTGCTCCAACGCTGACAAGAATCCCACGCTCACGATTATGGCGCTCGCGTGGCGCTCCAGCGATTACCTCCTCGAAGAAATGCGGAAAGGAAATCTTTGATATGAATACCCCAGGACCTTCGGAATCACCACGTTTGGATCGGCGCTCGGCGATCAAGTGGATGCTCACCGCCGCCGCTTCCGTTGCACTCATGGAACGTGCGGGCGTGGCCGCAGAGGGAGCCGCGACGACCGGCGTGGGCTACGGCACCGATCCCGACTTGGTTAAGATCTACAAACCGGGTGACGTCTGGGCGTTGACGTTTACCGGTGCTCAACGTCGGACGGCGACAGCGCTCTGCGACACGATTATCCCGGCCGACGCCAAGTCACCGGCAGCCTCGAAAGTCGGCGTGCCGGACTTCATCGACGAGTGGATCAGTGCGCCGTATCCCGGCCACGCCGACGACAAGCGCACGGTCGTGGCAGGGCTGAACTGGATTGACGCGGAAGCGCAGAAACGTTTCGGCAACGATTTCGCCGATCTCGTGCTCAGGCAAAAAAATGCGATCTGCGACGACATCTGCGCGTTCGGGAGGGCGAAACCGGAATTTAAGCAGGCTGCCGGTTTTTTTCGTAAATTCCGCGACCTCACTGCGGGTGGATTTTATTCCACCCCAGAGGGGATGAAGGACATCGGCTATGTCGGGAATGTGCCCAGCGTGAACTTCGACGGGCCGACGCCGGAAGCGCTGAAGCATTTAGGGTTGGCGTAACTGGACGACGGGCGCGACTCGTGCGGCGCGAGCACTCGGTGTCACCGCTTCGTCCACAACCGCAGTGAGGTGAGGAGAAATTCTTCGAGGGCAGCGGACTCGTTGAGGTTGAGGCGGAGTAAGCCGACGTTGTGCTCGATTTTTTCGACCGCACCGATCAGCGCGCGACGGGCGAGGTCGTCGCCGACGATGAGACGTGGTAGGGCGTAAGTGCGGGTCGCTTGCTCGATTTCGGCGAAGAGACGCGCGCGCAGGCCATTGGCGATGCCAGTCTCGATCGCGACTTGCTCATCGTCGGCGAGGTCGGGCGGGAGTTTCTCCTTTTCCTGTTTCCAAACTTCGTCGGTCGCGAAGTCGAGTACGGCACCGAAGCGGGCGACGAGGCCGTAGACCGTAAAGATGTGGTCGGCGACGGCGCGTTTATCGGACACGCCAGCAGAAAGGCGACCGAGCCAGGCGCGGTAATCTTCGAGCCATGGCGTCCATCCGTCGGCGGCAAGTGGAAGGCCGGGCGAGGGAAAACGGAATTGGAGGACACGACTCCGGATCGTAGGCAGCAACGCGTAGGGGCGCGTGGTGAGCAGGAGCAGCGTGGTGTTCGCGGGCGGCTCCTCGAGGGTTTTGAGAAAGACGTTGGCCGCCGCAGTGTTCATGCGATCGACCTCGTGGAGGATGGCGACTTTGCGCGGGGCGACGGCGGCGGAGACCTGGACTTTGGCGATGAGCTCACGGGTCGCGTCGGCGGAGATCTGGCGCATTTTACCAGCGGGGCGAAGGGTGAAACAATCCGGGTGCTGATCGGGCGGAAAGTGAGCGGTGGCACTCTGGGCGTTTAACAAGCGGTCGGCGATCGCGAGAGCGATGGCGACGAGGGTGTCCGGGTCGTCGCCGTGGAGGAGCAGGCTGTGCGACAGGCGTTGTCGAGCGATGGCCTGTTCGATCACGACGACAGCCGGAGTGCCGGCGAGGGCAGTAGGCCAGGGCGTGGCGGCGGTCATCTAGGGGGAGAGCCGGGTGGCCCGGCAGCGGAATTGTCGGCTATGGGGATGTCGCGTAGGAGCGGGTCAGAGACGCGCGCTACTTCAGCCGTGCTTGAACTTCGGTCCAAATTTTCTTCGCGATGACATCGGCGCTCTTGGTGCCGTCGACGACGAGGAAACGTTCGGGCATGCCTTGAGCGAGGACGAGGTAGCCTTCGCGGACTTTGGTGTAGAAATCGACGTTCTCCCGTTCCATGCGATCAGGGAGATCGGAGGCGCGTTGCTTCAGGCGGGCGAGACTCACCTCCGTCGGAACATCAATGACGATCGTGAGGTCGGGCATGACATTACCGACGGCGAAGCGATTGATTTGCGCCACGGGATCGGCCGCGAGGTTGCGGGCGATGCCCTGGTAAACGGTCGAGGAATCGAGGAAGCGATCACTGAGAACAATCGCGCCGCGCATGATGGCCGGGGCGATAACTTCACGGACGAGTTGGGCGCGAGCGGCGGTGAAGAGCAGCAGCTCAGTCTCGGCGCACATCTCGTCGCCCTTGGAATTGTGGACGATGATATTGCGGATCTGCTCACCGATCTCGGTGCCACCGGGTTCGCGAGTGGTGAGGACTTCGCGCTGCGTTTGCTGAAAGTGCGCGGCGAGCAGGGCAATTTGCGTCGACTTGCCGGAGCCTTCAGAGCCCTCGAACGAGATGAGTTTACCGGAAGTTTTTTGTTTCAGTGGCATGAGCGGAAGGTGGGCGGTTCAGCGCCAGTTGGCGAGGAACGTTTCGAGATCGGCCAGCGACGGGCTCTGGGCGGTGCGGACGTAGTGACCGCTGGTGCAGACGCCGATGGCGAGGCAAGCTTCCGGGGAAAGTCCGAGCAGCTGACCGGTGCTGAAGCCCGCATTGAAGTGATCGCCAGCACCCGTGGTGATGAGCGGCTTCGTCGTGTAGGGCCCGGGGACGCACCACGTGCCTTCGGCGGTGGCGGAGGCGGCGCACTCGCGCGGATGCACGACGACCGTGGTGATGGCGAGCTTGGCGCGGATATCGGCAGCCATCCTGCGCAGGCTGGCCTCATCTTCGCCGACGGCGGCAAAACCGAGGGCAGCGTAGACTTGCTGGGCCTCCTTGAGATTGAGGCCGAGGGTGACGCGGCCGAATTGGGCGAACTTCGCCATGGCGGTGAGCGCAGCGCGGAGATCTTCGACGGAGCGTTTCTCGGGATCGCAGAGATCAAAAAAGAAAATGCAGTCGTGCGCGGGCAGCTTCGGGAGGACGCGCTCGACCAGTTCGATGAGGATCGCCGTCATGTTGGGCACCATCGTCCAGTTAATCAGCGAGACGAGGTCCGCCGCGGCGAGTTCTGCGTGAAAGGTGCTCTCGCCCATCACCGCGCAAATGCGGGCATAGGTGATATCGTCGAGACTCTTCATCTGACCGAGCATGATCTTGCCGTCGTTGCATTCGACTGCGGTCGTGTGCGCAGCGTCGCAGATCGAAAACGCCCGAGCCTTCGAGGCAAGGTCGGCGAATACGGGGTGCACCTGCGGCTGGCCGAGGGCGCCAATGTAGGTAACGCGGGCACCCGTCGCCAGCAGGGCGTTAGCCATGATCGGGCCGTTGCCGCCCAACTTATCCATGCGGGGGAAGAGCTCAATGTTTGTGCTCTTGCCGGCGGCGGCGACGATGCGTTGGCCAAATTCCGTCAGGGTCTCAATCGGTGAAAAATTATCGCCCTGACCGTGGCGAAGGCCAACGGGGGTGACGATCGTGTCGACGAAGCCGTCAAAGCCAACGACGGCGGACTTGGCGCTGAGGCGGGCGCGGTTGGCTTGGAGTTCTTGGAGGGCGCGGGGACGAAACATAAATTGAGAGTGTGGGCAGCAGAAGAAAATCGCGCGCGGGCGGCGGCAAACAGATTCGTGCACGGGCAATTTTTCGTGGAGAACCGATGGTGAACAACTCGCCGGGAATTTCCGTTGAACGTGCCGTTCAAACCCGCCAACTGTTCACGCACTCACACCTATGCTCGCGTTGTTTATTCATCCGCCCGTCCTTGCTTCCGCCAACATCATTGAAATTTTTGAGCGCTGCGGGGTGGTCGATAAGATCATCGTGATCGGACTGGCGCTCTTCAGTTTGGTCGCGTGGACGATCATGTTTGGAAAACATTTCGAGTTGAAGCGACTGCGCATGCTCAACCACAGTTTTGACGCGCATCTGCGGGATCAAAAGACGCTGCTGGATTTACCGGAGTCGTTTAAGAATAAGCGTGCGATCCCGTATGCCGATTTGTTGGCCGATGCCGTGGAGAGCTATTGGCGGGCGGCGGCGATCACGAAGGAGCAAGGGATCGAGAATTCGCGCGCGCGGCTGGAGCACGCGGAGAATGCCATCCAGCGCGCGATCGCACGGCAGACGCTGCGCTACGAATCGAGTATGATCTTCTTGGCCTCGATCGTGTCGGGCGCGCCGTTCATCGGTTTGCTCGGGACGGTGTGGGGCGTGATGGAAGCGTTCAGCGCGGTGGCGACCCAGCAGACCGCCGGAATCCAGCAACTCGCGCCCGGCGTCTCCGGAGCAATGCTGGCGACGATCGCCGGACTGGTGGTGGCGATCCCTTCAGTGTTCGGTTACAATTTTCTCCTCGGGAATACGCGCACGATGACCATCGAGATCGAGAATTATGCGAGTTCGCTCGCCGACCGACTCGAATTGGAATCGAAGTAAATCGGCCTTCCATTCGCACACGACATCATGGCTAGAAATTTTCGCCGTCCACGCTCCGCCCAGCCGATCGCGGACCTGAATGTCACGAACCTGATCGATCTCGGTTTTATGCTGCTGATCATTTTTATGGTCGTGGCGACCGTCTCGAAGCAGGAGCAAACGCTCCCGGTAAGTTTGCCGTTGGAATCAAAGAGCCTTCAAACCAAGGCAGACCCGACGGATAAATTTGAGACGATCACGATCAAGTCCGACGGCAGCCTGAGTCTGGGCAACAAGTCAGTGACGGTGGCGCAACTCTCGCGTGAGTTGGCGACGTTCGCGAAGCAGCCCAAACCGCCGGTTTTCCGCATCCGGGGCGATGCCAAGGCGGTCTTACAGTATCTCGTCGTGGTGCTGGATGAGCTGAAGAAAAATGGCCTGTCCCGCATCATGATCGACACGCAAGTGTCCGGCTAAGAAATCGTCGCCCCGGTCGTCTTCGTCGCACCATCGCCCTCGTTGCACTACCGCCCTCGCACCATGAGCGACCGAATGCCCGCTGCTTTTGTGACCTCGGTCGCCCTCCACGGCCTAGTGGTAGCGGTGCTATTTTGGGCGGCGTATTCGTCGAGTTTCGAATCGAAGCCAGCGACGAAAATCTTCGAATTGGTCGCGGGTGAAGGCGATAATTTCGCGGCCATGGAAGCGCCGGCGCTCGGCGTGCCGGGTGGAATAAAGCTCACAGTTCCTTTGCCGCCCGCACCGCAGCCCGAGTCAGGGAAGCCGGAGCCGGCGAAACCTGAGCCATTGCCAGAAAAACCGGAGCCCGCGCCGATTGTGCCGAAACCGCCGATTCCGGTGGCACCTCCCGTGCCAAAACAGGAGCCGGTAAAATCGCCGACCGAGCCGAAGCCGACGACCTCCAAAACCAAGACCATGGCCGACCAGATGCGCTGGGAGGCAATCCGGAGCGAATCGAAAATCAAGACGCAGGTTGCCCGCGAGAAAGCCGCCGAAAAAAAGCGGCTCGAACTGGAGGCCAAGCTCGCCAAGGCGGCGGCGGCGAACGCGCCGCGCGTCGATGTTGAAGGTATCGTGAAGGGGGTGCAGGGCGGATCGACCGCGAATAAAGTAGGCGGGCAGGGCGGCAAAGCGCTCGTGCGCAGCGACGGCCCGGTGATGGACGCGTATTTCGCGGTGTTGCGGGATCGCCTGTTGAAGGCGTTGGACAAGCCGCCAGGCCTAAGCGACACGCTCGTGGCCGAAGCGGAATTTCGGATCGGGGCCGACGGCTCCATCGGCGGAGCAAAAATCATCAGTCCCTCGGGCAGCCCAGAATTTGATCGGGCGGTGCTGGAAGCATTCGCACGGGTGCGCATGAAAGAGCGCCCCGACGGCAAGAGTTCGGTGCAGACCGTGAGTTTTCGAACCAAGGATTTGGATGGCGGCTGAAAAAGTCCTTGCATTCATGCGCGGAACTTTGATTTTCCTGACCTCCCGTTTAGCGGGAATGGGCTCTTAGCTCAGTTGGTAGAGCGCCTCAATGGCATTGAGGAGGTCAACGGTTCGATCCCGTTAGGGTCCACCACTTAACCCCGTCGCAAGACGGGGTTTCTTGTTTTCATAGGTAAAACTGGGTTTCGGATGTTAGTGAACGTGCAGTCAATGTTTGTTGTTTTGACATTGAAACGCCAAACAACAACAAACGGGAATGAACAAACCTCGGCAAACGGAATGGGATCCACCCCGCGGCATCACCTTCGTTCCTTTTCTCAAAAGGCCAGACCGGCCGCACGGCGTGCAGTGGCGCGTCGACGGCAAACGGAAGACCAAAACGTTCGCCACCAAGGAGGCCCAGATCAATTTTGCCAAGTCGCTGGCGGGTGACGCCAAGCGCGACGGGCTCGCCGCACTCCGGCTCGACCCTTCCGAGGCGAGGGAGTGGCGCCACTTCCGTTCCGAGATCGGCGAGGCCAATCTCGAAGACGTTCTTCGGATCTGGCGGAAATACGGGAGCGTGACGAGCCGGGTGACGCTAGCGGACGCCGTCGCCGCCTTCCTGAAGGCCAAAGCCGGCGAGGGTGTGGCAAAGGCCACCATCGGGCACCTAAAGCCGGTGCTTGAGTGTTTCCGCGATGCCCTGGGCGCGATGCCCGCGGCGTCCGTCGCGCGCGAACAGCTCGAAACGTATCTGGGTGAGCTCGACACGGAATCGGCGGAGACGCGGCGGTCACACTACAAGCGCGTGCGAACGCTGTTCAATTGGTTGAAGGCCACCCGACAAATCGTCGACAACCCTTGCGATGGCTGGAAGTCACCGCGCGCCCCGCTCGCGACGGTCTCCGTGATGTCTGTGGCTGACGGTGTGAAGCTGTTCGCCGACAACGCGAAGGCGCCGAGTGCGCGCGAGTTGCTCGGACGTCTCGCGCTCGAAGCTTTCTGCGGGATGCGGCACGAGACGGCGGCACGCTTGCCGGGAAGTGCGATCAACTTCAAGGACCGCCTCATCACGATACCGGCGAGCATCGATAAAAACAGGAAGGATCAATTCATCGAGCACGCTCCGGACAATTTGTGGGCGTGGCTCGCGTGGTCGCAGCCGGACAAATGGAGCTTGGCGCCGGTGCCCTACCGCAACGCGAAGTCTGCCGCGTTCGTGCGCGCCAACGTCGAACACCCGCACAACGTCCTGCGCCACTCGGCCGCCAGTTACCACATCGCCATGAACGGCGACGCGGGCAAGACGGCCGCGATGCTCACGCACGCAAATCTCCGGATGCTCTGGTCGAACTATCGAGGGAAGGGCGGCGGAAAGACTAACGGGGAGGCTTGGTTTTCAATCCTGCCCCCCGTTTGACTGCGCTAGTTTTCGGGAAATTTTTTCGAGGAAATCTTGGATCGGCTTCGAGTCTCTGAGGATCATCTTGAGTTCACGCTCCTCCATCTGATCGATGCGGCGGAGCGCTGTGCAGGCCCACTTCGCGCAGGGGTGGAGCAGTGGCCAAATATCCCTCTTTACGACGATCAGTTGCTGGGGGGTAAAGCCGATTTTATCCAAGTAGCGGTATTCTATCTCCTTTCTGGGATTACGCTGATCCCGAATTACATCCTTAACCTCCCGGCGCTCGGCACGATTCATTTCTCTGAACGCACGTCGATAAGCGATGCGTTTGGCGGTTATTTCAGCGGTCAACGTTGAAAGCAAACGTCTGTTCTGCGTTCGCTCGGTGCTCGCCGCCTTCGCGGCGGAAAGGCGTTTGAGTTCACGGTGCAGGGCAGGGCAATCGATAAAACGGAGCTGCCCCCCCTTGGTCTTGCGTTGCCCAGGAAGACGCTGCGCATCTGCGAGGCGGTGCACGTGGCGGGGCGTTACCCTGAGTAATTTCGCGATATCGCTGGGCCGAAGCAGAGGCATCAACGAGTGAAAACAGGACATTTTGGCTAAGTCAAGTTGTCAGCCGCTGCTTACTTGTAAGCACGCGATAACCGCGGGCTTCGTAAAATCAATGCACGCCACCCTAACAAACACGCAATCAGCGGACAGTGCCGCGTCCGGCAAGAGACAGATTTTGCCTGATGCTGTTTACACGACCGACGAGGCAGCCGTCATTTGCTGCGTCATGCCGAGCACAATACGTGCGGCGGTTCGAACCGGAATCCTCAAGGGCAAGGGCCGACCTTACCGCTTCCGCGGGATCGAGCTCTTCAAAATGCTATGAGCACACCCCAGCAAAAAGAAAGGGTGCCGGCCCACGAGACCGGACACCCCGATGAATCCACCAACACAATAGGCTGCCGCGTCAACCTGGAGCAGGCGGCGCACGACGCGGCGGTCGACGAAGCACTCGGTTTCTCCGAACCCGGCGAACTCGCGCCCTATTTTTCCACGGCCGACGTGATTTCGTGGCAGGTGAAGCGCGCGGCACTCATGGCGCTCCTGCACTTGGAGACGCGCTCGTTTCAGGAGGTCGCGAGCAGTCTCGGCGTGACCAAGGCTGCGATCTCGAAGGAATATATCTCGACGGTGAACCGGCTCGGCTGGGGGTCGTTGTTCCGTAAATTGGAGACACGGAAGCACAACGCGGAAGCGGCGGCTCGTCGCCACGCCAAGCAGGCTGCGGTCGCGCCAATCTCAGCGGGAGGTTGCCCATGACCACTATCATCACCTGCCCGTCACACGTCGACGCCGCGCTCGTCCAACTTGCCCGCGCTCAGCGCGCGATTGCCCAATGTAAGACCGCGATGGAAGCCAAGCAGATTTCCGACATCGCCGAGGCCGCTCGCGTCTACCTTGAGCGCACCAACGCCAGCGACGAGACCGTGAACCGGGCTGCGGAGATCCGCACTCTCGCCGAGCGGCAGATGGGGGCCTTCCTGAAACAGGCGCCGAAGGCGGTGGGCGGAAATCCAAACCTAACCGGTCCACGTGATGGACCGGTTGAGAGGCCTGCCACCCTCTCCGAAATCGGCATCACCAAGAATCAAAGCAGCACCGCGCAGCAGCTCGCCTCGATCCCCGAGCAGGAGTTTCGCGAGCGGCTCGCCCTCACCAAGGCCAGCGGTGAACGCATCACTGCAAAGAAAATAATCAGAGGAGAATTTTCGCCAGCGGCCATCGCGGCCGGCGAAGAAGCCGAGGCCGACTCGGAAAATCTATGGATACTTAAGAGCCGCTGGAACAGGACGAGCAAACGCGACCAAGCCGCATTTCTCACTTGGGCACAGACGCGGAGTGTAGCGACGGTAACGACGGGAGGCTCTTCATGACCCCGTCACCTCGTCATCTTCCCCACAGCCTCGAAGCCGAGGTGCAACTGCTCGCGTGCGTGTTCGTCGATAGTCGGGTGGTGCTCGCTCAGTGTATCGCTGCCGGCATCACGCCGGCGTCCTTCTATGATTCGAAACACGGCAGTGTGTTCGCACTCATGCTCGATCTTCACCGCCGAGATAAGCCCGTTGAGGTTTTCACCATCGCCGAGGAATTGAAATCAACCCAGCAGCTCGACTCAATCGGTGGATACCCGTTCGTCCTCCAAATCAGCGGGAAATCCGCGACGACGGCGCAGGTCGCCTACTGCATCGAGACGGTGCGAGCCTTGCACTTGCGCCGCGGGCTGATCCGAGCGGCGAGCGAAACGATCGAGCGCGTCACTGCGCATACGGGCAGTGCTGACGAACTTCTCGGCGAGCAGCGCGCGAGGCATGAGGCGTTTATCGCGAACTACGCCCGCCACGCGCGGAAGCCAGTAGGCTTCACCGTGTGGGGTGTCGCCGATTTTGAAAAGCACTTGCCCGCACTCGATAACGTGATCCTGGGCGAGGCCAACGGATCGAGGTATTGGCACGACAAGCAGGTGGCCTTGCTGCTGGGGCCGGGTGGTGTCGGCAAATCACGGTTGAACCTTCAGCTCGCAATCTCCCAGATTTTGGGCTGGGAGTTTATCGGGTTCCAGACGTTCGGACCGCCCCGCCGTTGGCTCGTCATGGGCAACGAGAACAGCGTCGAGCGGTGCAAGAAGGAGCTGGCCAAAATGCTCTCTGGAGCGTCAACGGAAGAGAGGGTCCTGGTGGCGGAGAACCTGCACTTGCAGGCGCTGGTCGATGATTCGGCGGACAGTCTCTCACTCGACGATCCGCGAGCGGTGGCGCTCTGGAAAGAAACCGCGGCAATTCACAAACCCGACATCCTGACGGTTGACCCTTGGGAGGCGGTTATCAGTGGCGGGGATTGCAATGATGCGGCGGCCACCCGCGAATCGGTGCGGGTGCTTCGGTCCATCTTCTCGCCGCATAGCCAACGGTTTTCCATGATCATCGTCCATCATGCCCGGGAAGGAGCCGAGGCTGCACGAAAGGCCGAGGGCTTCGACGCTGGCGCATTCGCCAAGGGATCAAAGACCCTGCGGAGTATTGCGCGGTTCGGGATCAATGTGGCACCGGAGGATCCGGACGACGGGGGTAGGGTGGTGTTGGCGTGCGGGAAGATCAATGACGGCCGGAAGTTTTCGACACGGGGGGCTGTGTTGGACGAGGGGACCTTCACTTACGCGCTCAACTCGGGCTTCGACGTGGTGGCATGGCGGGCTGACGTTGAGGGTAAGCAGGACGGGAGGTCATGCTGCGTGAGGGATGTAGTCACCTGCGTCGAGGCGGGCTTGCGCAAGACGGGGGAGATCGTGAACCAAGTGAAGGACGATACTGGAGCCGGCGCGCGAACCGTGAAGAACAGGTTGAAGGAAGCGCTCGACTTGGGTTATCTCAAACAGGAAACCCATGGAGTTTATTCGCTGGGAAAAAGAGAGTTGTGAAATCAAAGTGCAAGATTGTGCAGCTTGCACTTTGATTTGCACGAACCTGCACTTTGCCCAAAGTGCAAAGTGCAACACCCCTTGTGGGGTTGCACGTTGCACTTTGGGTGAGGTTCACCGGATTCACTATCACCGAACGACTCGCGACAATTGGGTTCGGCGGAATCTTGGCGTGATCGGCGAGCCAGGCATAAGGAATCTTTTGACGGTTCGTCTCCACAGAGGTAACGCGACTCGAGTCGCGTTTCCTCGCGCCGACGAAAAAACTGACGATTCGCATCGTTCGCGGGCGCGGTCTGGGTGCCGTGTTGGGTGCCGAGGTTGACACCCGCTCCTTTGGTATGCCTCTCCCAAAATCACACGCGCTCGTCCGCACCGACCGAGTTTTCCTGTCTCACCACTCGTTCGCCAAGCTCGTCGGCGCCCACCGGCACACGATCTTGCGCGCGATGGCAAAGGGCGAGGTCGAGCCTGCCGGTTGGATCGATAGCAACGGCAACCTCACCCCGATTTGGACCCCTGCGCAGGCCATCACTCTCTCTCAGCTCCTCCACCGCACTCCCATCAACGTCCCACCTGCAATCTCATGAAATCCCTCAGCTCCATCATTGGTCAGATCGATCTGGCTCCGAAGACTCTCACCGATGCCCGCCAGCAGCTCCGCGCCATCAAAGAAGCCCTGACCGCCCTCGCCGCGGCCACGCCGTCTGCCCCGCCGACCGCAAGGCCACCGGCCACGCCAGTCAACGCCCTGACGACCTATCGCGGCCTCGTGGGCCAAGCACGGACGGACTTTTTTCGGGCGAATGAAGATGCTATCTGGGCCCTCTTCCGCGCCACCGCCAACACCACAAAGTAACCGCACCCACACCAAATGAATCACCACCAAACGGGGTCCAACCCCGCCGACTTCAAACGCTACCTCACCGCGAATCGCATCGCGTTCCTACCTGCCGACCTCATCGAGGCGCTCGCCACCGCCCAGGCTTACTGCGACGGTATACACCTCGAAGGAGCGAAGTTCTCGATTGACGCCGCCAACAGCGAGCTTGGTCGCATCGCAGCCGAGGCCCGCGCTACGCCCAGCGCGGAAAATCTGCTGAAGCTGAGCGAGACAACGCACGACGCTCTTCACGCGCGATACGAGGCTGTCCGTATTTTGATCGGTGATACATACGAGGGCTTCAAAATTGAAAAGGTGCGGCCCTTGCTTCGTCAGGTGCACGCGTTGGCGGCCCCGATCATCGCCGAGCAGATCGAACTCGCGGCCCGCTCCGGTGCCGCTCGCGCCGAGGCATTCGGCGTGCGCTATGACCGCTCGGAAGACACCGTTGTCGCCGCGCTCCTGGCCTTCCAAACGCGGGCTGGGCAGTATCTCCTTCAGGACGGCCCCCGAGAAAGCGAACCCGGTGCGGTTGGGTACCTGTTTGGCGACCTGCGTCCGCTGGCCCCTTCCGCCGCCGTGGAGGAGGTGCCCGACGCACCGAAGCCAACGACCGCGCCCGCCCTCAAAACGGCCGTCGAGCTGATCGCAGCTCGATCCTAGTTCCTTTCCCAACCGCAAAGCCGACGTGCTAGACCGCTGGGGGCTCGGAACTAATTTCGCCGAGTCAGCGGTCGCCTGCGGTTGGGTTTTTTTGGTCAGCGATAACCAAATAACTCACTGTCGATATTCACGTCGGCGAGAGCCATTTTTGCCGACGCTCGAGTGCCGGAGGGCCTCGGGCGACAGTGAGGCTAATTTTTCCAGACACCCAACGCATCAGGAATAGTGCGGTCCGCACCGTGCGTTCGTTGATCGAGGGCTTCCTCGCTCGGTGCCATGTCGGGGCGTCACCCGGGCGCCATGCCAACGTTGATCACCGTGATCGTGGCGTAGACCGTGAGGTCGCGCACCCGCCGGTGGGCGCGAGTGTGCCGGATGCGCGGGGAGGAATGAGCCGCCGTCGGCACGATCAAGGTCGACGGTTAGACCTTCGTTGGGTCCACCTCGCGCCTGTAAAATAGACAAACCAAGCGACAAACCGAGTTTTCACCCAGCAAAAGAAGGCCCCGTTAGGGTCCACCATTTTGAAGGCCGCCGTAACAGGCGGCCTTCTTTTTTGCCGCTAAGATTGAAGGGCCGGCGGCGGTTCGACGGGGGAGGGCGTGACGGCGTAGATCCGGGCCAGCACGGTTTGCCAGTGAGCGTCGTCGATCTCGCGGCGCTTGACCGCCCGGTATTCCGACTCTCCGGCGGCAAAGATAAACGCGAAGAGCACGGCGAGCATGTAGAAAGGCTCAGTGGCCAGATTCAACGTCGGCGCGGCGAGGGCGATAACCACGCCGAGACCCGCCAGCACCTTACCCACGGTTGCGGCCCAAAACGTGGCGCGTAAATAGGGCAGGCGTGTGGCGAGCAGCGCCCGCAAAATACGGCCACCGTCCATAGGAAAAGCCGGGAGAAGATTGAAACAGCCCATCACCAGATTCGCGATGAACACCTGCCCAAGCAGGCCCTCCAAAGAATGCTTGGCCACGGTGCCGGTGTCGTCACCCAGCGGAACAAACCAAAGCACGCCGACGATCACGAAGTTCACCGCCGGCCCGGCAATCGTCATCAGAAACTCGCGCACGGGTTGACGTGGAATGTCGTCGAATTCAGCCATACCGCCGATGGGCATCAACAAGATCCGCCGCACCCCAATGCCGAAGTGCATCGCGGTGAAGGAGTGCCCGAGTTCGTGCAGGACGACGCAGGTGAAAAAAGCGAGGATCGTGGCGACGCTCCACAGCACCCCCGACCAGCCCGCCTCGCTCCAGCCCTCCTGGGCGACAAAGGCGAGGAGCAGGAAGAAAGAGAAATGCACCTCGAGGCGAATACCTCGGATGCGGAAAAGGTTCATTGACCATCCAAGCATGGGGCCTAACAAAGGCGCGCCTGCGAAAATCGCCAGCGCCTTCGCTCGTGATTCGTGGCAAGTCCCTCGACTATTCTCCGATGTCCGATCCCGCCACCAAACCACCCACCATACTCGTGATCGATGACGACAACGAGATTCGTTATTCACTCTCGCGGGTGCTGACTTCCCGCAAATATCTCGTCACCGAGGCGGCCAGCGGCGAGCAGGGGATTGCGATGGTAAAAAAAGGGCCCGCGCCCGATCTCGTGTTTCTCGATGTGCGCATGGGTGGCATGGGCGGCATCGAAGCGCTCCAACATATCCGCTCGGTCAATCCGAAGCAGTTGGTTGTATTGATGACGGCCTTTGGCACCGCGCAGACCGCGATCGAGGCGATGAAATATGGGGCGTTTGATTACGTGATGAAGCCGTTTGATCCCGCCAAAGTGCTGTCGCTGGCGGAAAACGCTCTCAAGACCCACGCCGATATGAGGGCGGTCGGCGACTACAAACCCACGATCAATGCAGACGACTATCGCGAGGGCGTCGTGGGGAGTTCACCCGCGATGCAAGACGTATTCAAGGTGATCGGTCAGGTGACCGCGAGCGACGTCACGGTGATGATCACCGGCGAAAGCGGCACCGGCAAGGAACTGGTTGCGCGCTCCATCTGGAAGCATAGCCATCGTACGACGAAAGCCTTCATTGCGGTGAACTGTGCGGCGATCCCTGACAACCTCATTGAAAGCGAATTGTTCGGGCACGAAAAAGGGTCGTTTACGGGCGCCACGGTGCAGCGGCTGGGCAAGTTTGAGTTGTGCGACAAGGGCACCATCTTCCTCGACGAAATCGGGGACATGGCACTCGCAACCCAAACCAAAATTCTGCGGGTGCTGCAACAAGGTGAGATTCAACGCGTCGGCGGCACCGAGACCATCAGGGTTGACGTCCGTATCATCGCGGCGACCAACAAGGACCTCGAAGAGATGGTGCGGACGAAGACTTTCCGCGAAGACCTCTATTACCGGCTGAACGTCGTGCGCATCCGCATGCCCCCCTTGCGCGACCGGGGTGACGACGTCCCTCAGCTCGTCGATTTTTGTCTGCAAAATCTCGTGAAGCAGAAGAAATCACGCGTGACGAAAGTGTCCCCCGAGGCGATGGCCGTGCTCACTCGGCACAAGTGGCCGGGCAACGTCCGCGAATTGGAAAATGCCATCTATCGCAGTGCCGTCATCGCCCAAGGTGACGCAATCTTGGTGAAGGATTTGCCCTCCGAAATCCGCGGTGCGACACTCTTGGAGCCGATGACAGCATCGCCGGGCGGCGGCGCAAGTGAAGCTCCCTTTGACGCCACCCGGACCGCGATGGGGGAAAGTAGGGCGCTCGCGAGCGCGCGAGCCCATGCACGCAGCCTGACAGCTGATGCCAACCTACCGCCCCTGACCCTCGAGGTCGCGTTTGATTTCCTTTACGCCGAGCTTAGCAAAGAAGGCGAATTAATGCTGAGCAAAATTGAACAAGAACTCGCGCGCCGTGCCCTCGTCGCCAGCGGCGGAGACGCCTCGTTGGCAGCCAAGCAACTCGGTCTGACCAAGGTGATGTTCCAAAAACGTCTCAAGGATTAACTGTGCGTTTCATGATTCTTAAGTCGCTGAAAAAGCACATTTTTAGCGCCAACAAGTCACCCCGACGTCGCCCGTCCCCTGGCTCTAAATTCATGCGAATCTTCCTCACTTGAGAAGGCCGAGTTCGCGAGGGGCCTTCAGGATTGATCTGGCGCGGAAGCACGGAGTAATTCGGTTTGGCGGTCGGCGTCCTTGAAGGAGAGATCGACGCAGCGATCGACGAGTGCCCGGACGCGTTTGAAGGTGGCGAGCAGCGATTTGATCTGGGGTGGTTCTGTCGGGCCGGACGTCGCGGGAGCGGCTGCGCCTGTTGTGGGTTTAGCTGAGCTGGCAATAGGCACCAGTTTTCGCGACCGGGTCTTTATACTTTTGGCTGAAGGAACCGGGGCGCATGGGCCGGCCCATCCCGGAGTTCTGCGCGTCATCGGTCGCTTTGTCGTGCTGGTCGATGGCCTGAAAAAATCCAAGGCGGGCTGCAAGATGCCGGCCGTCAAATCTCTCCATCAAACTTCGGACTCCAAGGCTAAGTCGGAGTATATTATGGGCCATTCGTGCGAAGCGCTCGCGCTGCTCGTCAAGGTGGGCAAGAGCTTTCAAGCCGTGCCGTTGACCGCGCGGTTTCACGAAGAACTCGTGTTCTCCCACCGAGACTGCCGGACACTCCTCGCAAAACGGCTGCTCCTGCGCGCTCGCCGCCTTGCAGCTGCCGGAGTCGGTGCTATTGGTGGCCGATTCTTACTAAGCCTGCGGTAAAATCATCGCCGGACTGCTCGACCAAGGCGGCCACCTGATTTCCCGGCCCAAGAAAAACGTCTGCGTCTATACCGTGTCGCCCCTCCCCCGGCGCGCGGGCCGCGGCCTGACCAAACTTTACGGAACTAAAATCCGGCTGTGCGATCGTTTCACCGGGCCCTTGGCGACGAAGCTGCGCCCGGTCTAGGACGAGCAGGGCGTCACCCTGCGCTGGGTTTGCCTCGTCCGCTTTGTCCCCGTCGTGTATCCCCACTGCGGCCAAATGCTCCTGCTGTGCACCGACCTCAGCCTCGCTCCGGCCGAGATCATCCGACGCAACGACAAACATAAAATGTGAGAGTCGCAGAGCGTTTCGCTTTCACGCCGGAGTGTGAAATAACGGTATCGATAGTCGGCCGGATCGATAGTCCGCCAACGGAAACCAAAGGTTTTCGACTAAAAGAATCCCGAAGACCGCAAGAAGCGATAGTCCGCTAACCGCGATGCCCGATCCGCAGCGCGTATTCACGATTGCAACGTTTGGGTGCGGACGAGGGCGCAAACGGTGCGGCGATTATGGTCTTCTGCAACGGGCGAGGTGAGGTCAGTCGTGGTCTGATGCAGGCGAGTGTGCCGCTGGTTGAGCAGGCTGTTGGACCGGCGATTGAACCTACGGCAGATCAAAACGGCCTTGGACCGGCGTAGGCGGCAGGTATCGCCATGGTGGGACCCGTCGAGCCCGCGCTGTCTGCCCGCGCTGGCAACACGCGCTGGCGACATGGCTCGACCTCGCGGATGTGTGTGCCTAGCGTTACTTCCGATGTCCATCGCCCTTACCGTCGTTCCGCTGGATCAAACCCGCGCTCGGGATCGCGGTCGTTTCCTGCATGTGGCGAAACACTTGTATGCCCGGGACCCGCAGTGGGTGGCACCGCTCGTTTCCGAAGCGCAAAGGGTGATTTCGCCGGCGAATCCGTTTTTCCAGCACGCCCGCATGCAGCTCTGGGTGGCCGTGCGCGCGGGCCGTGACATCGGGCGTATCGCCGCGATCTTGGACGACACTCACAACGCCGTCCATGGCTGCCGCACGGTGCATTTCGGCTTCCTCGAAAGCATCGACGACGGCGCGGTCACCCACGCGCTCTTCGCTGTGGTGATCGCCTGGGCGCGGGCGGCTGGTTGCGACCGCGTCGTTGGTCCGATGAATCCGTCGATCAATGACGAGTGTGGTTTGTTGGTTGCTGGCTTCGACTCCCCGCCGGTGCTGATGATGACCTACAACCAATCCTACTTGCCGACGTTGGTGGAGGCTGCGGGGTTCGGCAAAGCGAAGGATCTTTTCGCTTACTACATTGACTTGGCGAGAGCGCCGGCGGACCGACTGGATCGGATCGCCACGAATTTCCGCCGCCGCCATCCGCAAGTCACGGTGCGGGCGATTACCAAGGCCACGGCGGAAGTCGATGTGCCGAAGCTCAAGCAAATCTACAATGAGGCCTGGGAAAAAAACTGGGGCGCGGTGCCGTTGACGGATGGTGAAATCAGCCTGTTGGCGGAGCGGTTGCTCCCTTTGGTTGTGCAGGGTCTTGTGTGGCTGGCAGAGGAGGGGAGCGAGGTTGCCGGTTTCCTGTTGGCGGTGCCGGATGCCAATGAGATCATCCAGCCGCTGCGCGGGCGCCTGCTGTCACCGGGGCTATGGCGGGCGTTGCCCTATCTCGCGGGCTGGCGGCAGCCACGGCTGTTCCGCGTGATCGCGCTCGGCACGCGGCCCCAATTTCGTCGGCGGGGATTGGAGGCTATGATGCTGGCCGAGACGTTGCACAAGGCCCGCCAAATCGGCTTCAGCGGTTGCGAGGGTTCCTGGATTCTCGAAGACAACACACCGGTCCGCCGGTTGCTCGCGGCCTTTTCCGCTGTGCCCTACAAGACCTACCGGATCTACGAACGCTCAGTGTAACGCCGCCCACCGAATCGAAAGTGCAGAGCCTGCGCGGCGGGGAACAAAACGGCGGCCGCCGCGAGTCCGCCGATGATGTCGACGGCATAGTGCGCCCGGGTGTAAACCGTCGAAAAAAGAATGGTGACGGCGCAGCAGACATGCAGCCAACGAACCAGCCGGATGTATCGCCAAGAAAACCACGCGGTCACGAGCGCCACCGCCACATGACTGCTCGGAAACGCGGCGCCGGGGATCTCCCCGTGTTCTTCCACCAGCGTGAACGCTCCCCGGGCCCACTGGCCGTCGGTGCGGATGGCGAGCGGTCGCGGATCCCGTCCATAGTGGGCAATGAACTGCGTGCGCTCGGGTGTGGCGGTGAAGAGCACGCGCGGCCCCACGGCCGGCACCACCAAGTAAGTCGCGTAACAGGCGTAGAACACGAGCGAGACGACCGTCACGAAATGCCGAAAGGCCGGCCGATTTTGCACGGATAGCCAGAAGCCGACGCCGCCCACCATCACATAGTAGCTCAGGTAGGACAGGTGCATGAACTCGCTGAACCAAGGGTGCGCGTATACGACAGGAAAAGCCTCCGCCGGCTGGAACCCGAGCAACGCGTGATCGGCTCGGAGCAGCCACAGGTCGAGCCGGGGCGTAGTCAGCATCTGGTTCACCAGTGCAGTCTCCCGATACAACCCAGCATAGAGCAAAATCGGGTAAAATTCTCGCAGCCACGCCCACCCAGCCTGCGCGGCAGATACCGTCCTGGCGACATCGCGAGCGGCGGACGGCGGGTGCGTGCGGATGAGGAGATCCACGACCACTATGGTGCTGATGTGCAAGACGACGAGCCCGAGCCAATGTTCTCCGCGCAGCGCCAGCGCGACGAGGGCGACGAACAGCAGGTATCCTTGCGTGGCGACGTCAACAAGGCGGTATTGGCTCAGCAGCGACACACGACCGAGCGAGGATACTCTGGCTGGCCAAGGCAAGCCTGTGGTGAGCAGCGGGGTTCGCGGTCGGCGCAGGTCACTACACTCGTTCCGGCCTTGCCGGTCGGCTGTGCAGATGGGTTGGGGGCGACGGGGGTGAAAGGTGGGCCCAAAAATGATGCTCAGCGGGAATCGTCCAGTGGTCGCGGGTGGGCCGACGTCGGTCGCTTGGTCTGATTGTCGCCCTAAACGGCGGATCGGAGGTTGGCGTGCTTCTATAATCCGGCAGCTCCGAAGGGGTTTTAGTTGTCCGCAATATGCTCGTCCCGGAGGCGGCCTTGGAGTCTTTTTCGCAGCGTGAGGTTGGTGATCTCGGCCCGGACTTGAGCACTGAAGAGGTGAAAGCGCCTGCGGACATCCAAGGTTTCGAGTAGTGCTTGTTTCACTTTCGGATCGTCGCACAGACTAAAGGCTGCGATGTCGACGAAGACCTCGGGGTCATCGACGTTTTTCAAGAATGCGGCCATTTGCCCCAAGACCGAGGGCCTGGTGGCGGCGAGCTTATGCTTCAGCGCGAGGAGGCGGGCCAGTTCGCGCCGCAGCACAACTAAGTCGTCGTTGGTGCCGGGCAAGCTGGCGAGCGCGCGCACGCGGATGCGCCGGTAGGGTTCGTCAGTGATGATGCTGGCAATCTCGATGCGACACAGTCCCTGGATTAGGAGGTTCGACGTTCCGTGGTCGGTTTTTTGACAGGCGCGAACGATGCCGACAGTCGCGACGCGGTGAGGTGGGTCGATCTGGCCGAGCACACCACATTGGCGTGGGTCGATCCCGGCGACTGCGAAGAGCCGATTGGTCGCGAGCACATCACGCAGCATTTGGCGGTAGCGTGGCTCAAAGATGAAGAGCGGCATCAGGGCTTGGGGAAAGAACGCCACGTTTGGCAAAGTCATGACCGGGATCTCTTCGGGTAGCGTGATTTCCATATCCATGTGGACAGCGTAGGGGATGGACGCCGATTTTCAACTGTCACAAGCTGTGACACGACGCACGGCCAGGCGTCGCTAAGTGCGCCACAACTGTGACACTGTGACCTGCATTGGCCCGAGCTGGGCGGGAATAAATCGCCTCAATAATATTTTAGCCACTGATATTCAATTGTTAACGGTTTCACGCAAATCGAGGCACATGCACTGCTAACCCGATGGATCATGAGTCGCATTCTTGGCATCGATTTAGGCACCACCAACTCTTGTATGGCTGTGATGGAGGGCGGAGAGCCCGTCGTCATCCCCAACGCCGAAGGCGCACGGACCACGCCGTCCGTCGTCGCGTTTACCAAGACCGGCGAGCGTTTGGTCGGCCAGGCCGCCAAGCGGCAGGCTGTGACCAATCCACGCAATACCGTTTTCTCCGCGAAACGGCTCATCGGCCGTAAATTTACCGAGGTCAGCGCCGAGGCGAAGAACATGCCGTTCAAGGTTGTTGAAGGCAAAAATGGCGACGCCTACATTGAGGTTCAATCGGGCGACAAGGCCGAGCAGTTTGCGCCGCAACAAATCGCGGCGTTCGTCCTCGGAAAACTCAAGGCCGATGCTGAAGCCTACCTCGGTGAAAAGGTGACGCAGGCTGTCATTACAGTCCCCGCTTATTTCAACGACTCACAGCGTCAGGCAACCAAGGACGCAGGCAAGATCGCCGGCCTGGAGGTGCTCCGCATTATCAACGAACCGACGGCAGCTTCGCTCGCGTATGGCCTCGACAAAAAGAAGGACGAGAAGATCGCGGTTTTCGATTTGGGGGGCGGCACGTTTGACGTGTCCGTACTCGAAATTGGCGACGGCGTGTTCGAGGTGAAGGCGACGAACGGCGACACTCATTTGGGCGGCGACAATTGGGACGATGCGTTGATTGGCTGGTTGGTGGACAGCTTCAAAAAAGAAAACGGCATCGACCTGCGGAAGGATCCGATGGCGCTCCAACGTCTCAAGGAAGAGGCCGAGAAGGCGAAAATTGCACTTTCGTCCACGCAGTCCGTTGATATCAATCTGCCGTTCATCACGGCTGACGCCTCCGGCCCAAAGCACCTCAACGTGCAGTTGAGTCGTGGGAAGATGGAGCAAATCTGCGAGTCATTATTCGAGCGCTGCCTGCAGCCGTTCAAGAGCTGCCTCAAGGATGCGGAGCTCACTTCCGACCAGATCGACGAACTCGTGCTCGTCGGAGGCATGACCCGTATGCCGAAGGTGGTAGATCTGGCGAAGCAACTGGGTGGTAAGCCGCCCCACCAAGGCGTGAATCCCGATGAAGTCGTCGCCATTGGCGCAGCGGTGCAAGGTGGCGTCCTCAAAGGCGAGGTCCGCGATGTGCTGCTCCTCGATGTGACGCCGCTCACGTTGGGCATCGAAACAGCTGGTCAGGTTGCGACTGCGATGATTCCACGGAACACGACAATTCCTTCGAAGAAGACGCAAACTTTCTCTACCTACAGCGACAGTCAGCCTTCGGTCGAGATCGTCGTCCTGCAAGGCGAGCGACCAATGTCCCGGGACAACAAAGTTCTCGGCACTTTCCGACTGGATGGCATCCCGCCAGCCCCTCGTGGTGCGCCCCAAATCGAAGTCACGTTCGACATTGATGCGAACGGTATCTTGCACGTTTCGGCGAAAGATCTTGGCACGGGCAAGGACCAAAAGATTACCATCCAGGGTTCATCCGGTCTTTCGAAAGACGAGGTCGAGAAGATGACCAAGGAAGCCGAACTCCACGCCGAGGAAGATCGTAAGCGCAAGGAAGCCGTCGAGACGAAGAACCAACTTGATACGACGATCTATCAGCTCGAAAAAACTTTGAAAGATAGCGGGGACAAGATCCCCGCCGAAATGAAGTCCAAGTTCGAGTCGGCGATTGCCGACGCGAAGAAGGATCTCGAAAGCAGCGATCCCGGACGTATGAAGTCTGCGATGGAGAAACTCACCGCCATCGGTGGCGAACTCTACGCCGAAGCCGCCAAAGCAACCCAGGCAGCTGGCGGATCGGCTGATCCCGGCGCTCCGGGGGACGCCACGGCCGGTGAAGCGAAGGCCGAAGGTTCGGCAAAAAAAACCGAGAAAAAGGCCGACGTCGTCGATGCCGAATTCGAAGTCGTTGACGACCCGAAGAAAAAATAAATTTCAGCCCGATGCGCCCGCTGCGTTAGTTCGCGGCGGATGTGCCTGGTCGAAAACCAAAAAACCACCTCTAGTCCAAAAATAACCCAACCACATATGGCTAACGTCAAAATCAAACCCATCGGTGATCGTGTTCTCGTCGAGCACATCGAAGAAAAAGAACAAGTCCGCGGCGGAATCATCATTCCGGACAGCGCCAAAGAAAAGCCCCAGGAGGCCAAGGTCATTGCCCTCGGCACCGGCAAAAAGGGCGAAGACGGCAAGATCAGCGCCTTCGAAGTCAAAGTCGGCGACCGCGTCCTCATCAGCAAATACGGCGGCACGGAAGTGAAGCTCGAAGAAAAGAAATACACCCTCGTTCGCGAGGATGACATCCTCGGCATCATCGGCTAACCGTCCGACGTGGCCTCTCGGCTGCGTCACTCAAAACTCAACTCTCAACTAAATACTCATTACACATGGCCGCTAAACAACTCATCTTCGACGAGACCGCTCGTCAGAAAATCCTCCGTGGCGTCGAGCTTCTCTCGCGCGCGGTGAAAGTCACCCTTGGACCCAAGGGCCGCAACGTCGTCATCGACAAAAAATTCGGATCGCCGACCGTCACCAAGGACGGCGTGACCGTTGCCAAAGAAATCGAGCTCCCAGATCCCTACGAGAACATGGGCGCGCAGATGGTGAAGGAAGTTGCTTCCAAGACTTCCGATGCTGCCGGTGACGGCACCACCACGGCGACCGTGCTCGCTGAGGGCATCTACCGCGAAGGTCTCAAGAATGTGACCGCCGGTTCCAATCCGATCTTCCTCAAGCGCGGGATCGACAAGGCCGTCGAGGCCGCCGTCAAGGAACTCGCCCGCGTTTCCAAGAAGGTCAACGACCGCGAGGAAATCCGCCAAGTCGCCACCGTTTCCGCCAACTGGGACGAGACGATCGGCAACATCATTGCTGACGCCATGGATAAGGTCGGCAAAGACGGCACCATCACTGTTGAAGAGGCGAAGTCTATTGAGACCACCCTCGACGTCGTCGAAGGCATGCAGTTCGACAAGGGCTATCTCTCGCCCTACTTCACGACAAACGTAGAGGCCCAAGAGGCCGTCCTCGAGGACGCCTACGTGTTGATCCACGAGAAGAAGATTTCGAACCTCCAAGAGTTCCTTCCCCTCCTCCAGGTTGTCGCCAAGAGCGGCAAGCCCCTCCTCGTCATCGCCGAGGAAGTCGAAGGCGAAGCCCTCGCGGCCCTCGTCGTCAACAAGATCCGCGGCACGATCAACGTGTGCGCCGTCAAGGCTCCTGGCTTCGGTGATCGCCGCAAGGCCATGCTCGAAGACATCGCAGTCCTCACCGGCGGCAAGTGCATCACCGATGACCTCGGCCTCAAGCTCGAGAGCCTCACTATCGCCGACCTCGGCCGCGCCAAGCGCATCGTCGTCGACAAAGAGAACACCACCATCATCGAAGGCTCTGGAAAATCTTCCGACATCCAAGGTCGCGTGAAGCAAATCCGCCGCCAAATCGACGAGACCACCTCCGACTACGATCGTGAGAAGCTTCAGGAGCGTCTCGCCAAGTTGGCCGGCGGCGTCGCCGTCATCAACGTCGGTGCGTCCACCGAAGTTGAGATGAAGGAAAAGAAGGCTCGCGTCGAAGACGCTCTCCACGCCACCCGCGCTGCAGTGGAAGAGGGCATTGTCGCCGGCGGCGGCGTCGCGCTGCTCCGCACCGCGAAAGTTATCGACGCTCTCGCCCTCGAGGGTGACGAGAAGATCGGTTCCCAGATCGTGCGTCGCGCGATCGAGCACCCGATCCGGATGCTCTGCCAAAACGCCGGAGTGGAAGGCGCGGTTGTCGTCGGCGAAGTCCTCGCTGCCAAGGGCAATCACGGGTACAACGTCGCGACTGAAAAGTATGAAGACCTCGTGAAAGCCGGCGTGGTTGACCCGACGAAGGTCACCCGCACCGCGCTGCAGAACGCTGCGTCGATCGCCGGCTTGCTGCTGACGACCGAGTGCATGATCACCGAGATTCCTGAAAAGAAAGAAGCGCCTGCTGGCGGTGGCCATGGCCACGGTGGCGGCGGTATGGACTACTAAAGAAGATTCCCGCGCGGAGACCGATCCGCACGTTTTTGAAAAGGCGCACCGCGAGAGCGGCGCGCCTTTTTTATTTTCAACCGGGAACCGGGGTTTCGCGAAAAGGTTTTTTTGGGCGGGTTTCCTGCACGGGCCAGAGCGGGGGGGGCGGGTCGGCGGATTGACCACGCTTCGGCTCTCGCCCACGTTTTTTTAATGGAAGTTATTTTTCTCGGTACCGGCACATCCCAGGGCGTCCCGATGATTGCCTGTGATTGTGCCGTCTGCACCTCAACCGATGCGCGCAATCGCCGAACCCGTGCGTCGGTACACGTCGTGATGGACGGACTACACGTGCAGGTCGACGCGCCGCCGGAATTTCGGCTCCAGTGCCTTCGAGAAAATATTTACCGACTCGATGTTTTTATCCTCACCCATGGGCACGCGGATCACATCGCCGGGATGGATGATCTGCGGCGATTCTGCGATCTCATTGGCGGAAACGCTCTGACGGTGTACACGACGGAAGAGGGGACGAGCCGGGTGCTCGCGATGTATCCCTACGCGATAGCGGAGCGCCCGATCGCGCGGGGCTACGCGGCATTCAAACTCGTCGACATGCCAGCGCTGCTGGAAATGCCGCAGGGGACGATCCGCTCGACCCTGTTGCCGCATGGCGGAGTCAATACGCTGGGGTTGGTCTTTACCGAGCGCAGTAGCGGGAAGAAAGTCGTTTACTACACCGACTGTAAACGCGTGCCCCGCGAAGCGGTCGAGATTGCGCGCGGAGCGGACGCCGTGATCCTCGACGGGCTCCGGCCCGAGCCCCATCCGTCCCATCTGTCCATCGCCGAGGCTTGTGCGGTCGCCCAAGAAATCGGCGCGCCGATGACATGGCTGACGCACCTGACTCATCTCACCGACCACGGCCGGGACGGCGAACTACTGCCGAGCGGAGTGCAGTTCGCTTACGACGGATTGCGTCTGCGGCTCTGACCTAGAGTCCTGAGCGGCGCGTTTTGACTCGCATGGTGGAACTCGGGCTTGTCTCGCGCGTCCTTCGTGCCTGCTATGGACCCTTTAGTTTTTTCTCCCGTTATGAAACGCCTTAAACTCCCTCTCATCATTGTCGGCTGCTTGGCCGCGGTCGCGCTCGTCGCGGTCGTCCTCGCGTTCACCCCATCGGTCCAAACTTGGACGGTGAGACGGGCACTGACCGGACAACCCGGCCTGACAATCGCGGTGGGCAACGTCGCCGCCGGCATGACCTCGGCCGAACTTCGCGACGTGCGTGTCGAACAGGACGGGGTGATCATCGTCGCCAAACAGATCACCGCTACATACTCGGCGATGGATTACCTGACCGGCAGCCGAATCACGGTGGGTGACGTCGCGGTGCGCGGGCTCGAGATCGATGCACGAAAACCCATCGCGAAGAAATCGGTCGCACCTGCGCAGACGGCCCTCGTGCCTTTCGCCGGTATTCTGAATTCCATCAAACTCCCGGGCGAAGTTCGCCTCGGCCGCCTCGACGTCGAAGCGAAGGTGCTGCTCCCCGAGGGGCAAAGTGCGACGCTCACGTTGTCCGGCGGCGGGCTCGCGCCGGGTCAATTTGGCACGATCACGTGGAAGATCGCTTTCACCGATGCGCGCAAAGGTGCCCCGCTGACGGCGGCCGCAACGTCGGGCGAAATCAAGATTCGCACGACCGCCGACCTGCGGATCGACGCGGTCGAGATTTCCGGCGATGCCGGTGCGACCGGTTCCAACCTTCCGAGTGACCGGCTCAAACTCGAGGTGAAGCTGGCCCAGGTGGACGCCAAGTCCGGCGAGACAATTTCGGCCCGCGTCGGCCTCGCTCGCGGCGCCAATGTCGAGCCGCTCTTCAACACCCAGCTCGCGTATGCCGCCGGCAAGCCCACGCTCAGCGGCACCTGGGGTCTGGCCGTGCGCAGCGAACAACTCGCCGCGCTCTTGAGCGGACTTGGTTGGCCGGAGGTCGCGTTGGCGGGCGAGGGGCGTTTCACGTTTAACGTTGAGACGGGTGCCGCCACGGCCGCGGGCACGCTGAACGGGCAGGTGGCCAAGCTCGAAAAACTCGGGTCGGAACTGGCGGCGATCGGGACGTTGCAGATTCGCGCCGCGTTCGACGGCGGCAGCGGCAAAGACTCCGCGCAACTCGGCAAACTCGAATTTGAAATTGCCGCCGCCGACGGACGGAAGTTCGTGACGGTCGCCGCCCAGCAGAAGCTCTCGTTCTCATTCAAAGATCAGCGTCTCACCGCCGAACGGCCCGGGGCCGAACTCCTGCGCGTTGCGCTGATCGGCGTGCCGCTCGCGTGGGCGCAACCTGTGTTGAAACCCCGCACGATCAGCAGCGGAGAATTGGCCGGCGTGTTTGTGGTTGGAGCGGAACTCGACGGCAGTCGCGTGAAACTGAGCACGGTCGAGCCACTCACGTTACGCGCGTTAACGGTGCGCGAGGGAGCGAAGATTCTGGTCGACCGAGTGACGGTCGCGGTGAGTCCGCGCGTGGATTACACGGCGGCGCGGATCGTAGCCGAGCTGGAAAAAATCTCCATTTCGACGGTCGACGGTGATTCGCTCGCAGGCTCGGTGTCAGTCGATTTGATGACCGGCGCGAAGCCAGCCACCACATTCTCCGCCCAACTAGAGGGACGTGTCGCGGCACTGGTTAAACCGTATCTGCCAGCCGACGTGGGAGCGCTCGCGCTGGCGCTCAAGACGCACGGACGCTTGGAGGGCAACGCGCTCCAGCTCGCTTCGCTCAAACTCCAGCTGGATCGTGAAGGCCGAGTCGTGCTGGCCGGAGTCGAAACGCTGCAACCGCTCGCGGTCGATCTCTCTACCCAAAAACTTTCCGCGCCCAACGCTGCCGCGCCCGCCGCGCGCGTGCGCTGGGGTGAGATCCCGCTCGGGTGGGCCGAGCCTTACGTCGCGCACGCGAAGTTGTCGGGCCAACTCGTGGCCGGGGCGCTGGAACTCACGCTCCCCGGCGGCGATGCGGTCAGCCTCCGTGCGACCGAGAAGATTGCCGCCCGCAACATGAGTGTGGTGATGAGCGGGCAAGAATATTTGAGCGGGGCGGATTTTGGGACCGATCTCAATGCGACGTGGAAGGGCGGCACGCTCGCCGCTGAGATTCGCCAACTCGAGCTGCGTCAAGGCACGGTAGCGCTCTTGTCTGCGGCCGTTGCCGGTGATGTGACACCGGGGAAAACGCTGCGCGCGGCCGGCAAGGGCACGTTAAGCGCCGATTTCGGTGCGCTCGCAAAACAGCCGACGCTCGCGGCTCAGTTGCCGCTGCGGCGTGGAAATATGAACGTGAAGTTTGACGGTATCATGGCCGACGGCGTGACGGGGAAAGTGACGATCTCAGCGCAAAATCTCGTCGCCCGCGAAGGTGCGCTTGCTCTCGGCGCCCTGGATCTCGCGATCGATGCCAAGCTCGACGCAACGAATTCCGGCACAGTGCGCAACACGCTCATCGTGACCAAGGACGGACGGAAGTCCGATATTAGGCTCGAGGGAAAAGTCGGCATAAAACCCGGAGCGATTTCTTTCGAAGGCCTCATCACCGGCGATCAACTCATCGTCGACGACATGCAGGCATTCGCGGTGCTCGGTGCCCCGCCGCCAGCATCCGCCTCCTCCGTCGCGAAGTCTCCTGCACTGACACCCGCGTCGGCTCCGCGCCGGAGCGCCGCGGCACCGGCCGCGCCAGCGCTGAAATTGACCGGTCCGGTCAAGGACACCGCTCCGGTTTGGGCCGGCTTCACCGGGCGGGTGGATCTCAACATCAAGGCGATCAAGCTCGATGCCGCCACGACGCTCGGGGATCTGCGCGGTGCGTTGGCCATCCGTGAAGACCGCCTCGCGGTGGAAACTGTTTCCGGAAAACTGAACGG
>CAMBVX010000013.1 GCA_945871085.1 Opitutus sp. GAS368
CTCCGACAGTTCGGCGAGCAACGAAAGGCGAGCAATCTTGCCCAGCAAAATGAGCGGTGATGCGTTGACGACCCAGACACTCATGCCTGGAGCTCAGAGGCCAGTTCGCCGGGGCGCAATTGCACCGGGGAGACGCTAAATCCGTGCAATGCCGCGATAAATTCCGCCCGCGAGAGCGCAGCCACTTCTGCGGCCTTGGCTTGGGATATCCGGCCCAGCTCGAACCATTTGACGGCCGCCGCCAAGCGAAGCTCAGCGCCGAACTCGTCGGGCGAGCGGCGCAGGCTGGCAAAGGCTTCATCCGCGATGTCGAGTGTGACCTTCATGCGTTTATCTTGGTAGGCATGTGCCCACAAAAGTCCACCTCCGCCTCAGCCATCTGATATCCGCCCTCTGTCCTCTGTCATCCGCCGTCGTTGGCCTCGCGGGCCAGCCGGTGCAGGATTCCCAATCGGCCAATTTTGGCCAAACCGATGAGTAGACTCGCATCGGCTATGATCAGTGATTCAAGCGGAGCGAATGTCATGTTCAATCTGCTCTTCGCTCAGATTGGACCAAGAAATGCCACGCGCCTGCAACGCATCGATAAACTCCCAGAGTGAAAGGCCCGCCAATTGGCTGGCTTGTCCTAAGGTGATTCGCCGCAACTCGAAAAGCTTGGCGGCTGCCAGCACACGAAATTCCTCACCGGCTTTCGCGGGGTCAACCCCCGCGCTGAGGAGGAGTTCTTCATCAACGGCTATTTGCAAGAGAGTCACGCGTCTAACCAAACGCTGAGAGTGCTCTGCCGCAACTACAGATTAGGACGGCGGCCCTACGCCCGGATATTTGCTGGAGACGCGACGCCCTCGTCGCGTTTCATTTCAATCACAAACCGCGACGAGGGCAAACCGCGGCCAACCGCGACGAGGGCGTCGCGGCTCCAGCGTGCGGAATATTCCGCGTCTTCCGTGGGCCACCCGCTGCCCTCCGCCCTCTGCCGTCGCCCCCCGTCCGATTCTTGCGCCCCTTGCGCCTCTTTGCGGCCAACCCTTCGCCCACGATACGGCACGCCGGCGAGCGGCGGCCCTACGCCGCACGCCCGACAGCCGCCCGGCCTGCGCCCTCTGCCCGGATATTTGATGGAGACGCGACGCCCTCGTCGCGTTTCATTTCGTTCGCCGACCGCGACGAGGGCGTCGCGGCTCCAGCTCTCCGTCATCTGCCCTCCGAATCTGCGTCCATCTGCGCCATCTGTGGTGAATGTCGCGTTCCATTCGCCGACCGCGGCCAACCGCGACGAGGGCGTCGCGGCTCCAGCGTGCAAAATATTCCGCGTCTTCCGTGGGCTAGCCTCCGTCATCCGACCTCCGTATTCGTGTCCATCCGCGGTTAAAACCGATTCGATATTTTTGCGTCTTTTGCGCCTCTTTGCGGCCAATCCTCCGCCATCCGCCTTCCGCCCTCTGGCCGTAAGAACCACCATCCGACATCTGTCATCTGTCCTCGTGACTATCTTCCGGTCCGACATCCGTCCTCAGTCATCTGACGTCCGTCCTCCGTCCTACGTCCTCCGCTAGTGCTGCGATACCTTGAAGCCTTCAAGAGCAGCGAGCTTCCTCGCTCGTTCATCAAAACTAAAAAAGTGGTCGCAGCCGAGCAGCCGGGCGAAAGCGATATGCAAAATATCGTAAGTCCTGAAACCATGTTTGGCCGTGTGGCGAGCAACGGTCTCCTCGAATTCCACCTGAAGATCGGAGAGTTCGACGGCAGTCCGGCGAATAAACCTCTCCTCCGTCATATCCGACTTAAACGTATGGAGAGCCACCGCCGCATTTTCAGGCGTCACCCGCGGATGGCCTCCTTGCTTACCCATCCAGACCGAAAGCGCGAAAGCGTTCGCCAGTTCCATCTGGTGCAGCCACGTGATGGGCAACGGAGGACAATCACCCTGGCAAGCTGCCTCCAGCAACCGATCTGCCGCGTCGCTGTCTGGCAACGCCAGGTAGACGCGCGAAAAAAAGTTCGTGTCGGCGTAGGGTGTCATTCGCCGGCCAACGCTCGATCAAATTTGCGGGTAAATTCAGGCGACAAGGGTTTGGCGAGCAAGGCGGCCCGGCGCGCTGCGAAATTCGGCAAAGAGGTGATGCGCCGCGGCGGAGCCGATTCAGGCATGATGATATAAGTCTGTCCGCCGCGCGCCCGAATGCGTGCCTTCCCATCGATGCGGGAAGCTTCCAGCACTTCGCCGGGTGAGCGGTCCAGCTCGCGAACGGTGAACGTTTTCATGTCGGACATGATGTCGGCGTAGCTGGGGGTGTCAAGCGGCCGCTGTCCTCCGCCGTCCGACATCTGCCCTCCGTCCTAGCTCATCCGCCGTCTGCCCGGATATTTGATGGAGACGCGACTCCCTCGTCGCGTTTCATTCGCCAACCGCGACGAGGGCGTCGCGGCTCCAGCGTGCAAAGACTTCCATGGGCCAACCGCGCCGTCCGCCCTCCACATCTGCGCCCATCTGTGGCATCCGCGGTCAAAACCGGATCGATCTATCAGCCGGCATCAAGCAACCAGCACCTCGGGATGCCGACGCGCAATGTCCAAGAGCCGGAGCGCAGCGCCGGTTGGCTGGCGCCGGCCCCGCTCCCAGCTCGCGGCCGTCACGGTCGGGATGTTCATCATGGCGGCAAAAACCGGCTGACTCACGTTGAGGCTCTTGCGGATCGCCCGCACCTGAGCCGGGGAGAGCGGCTTCACGCGAGGAGGCAACTGCACCGTCTTCGTCCGCAGGGTGAGCTTCCGGCTGCCTTTCAGGTGATCGGCGAACGCTTCGGCGCTGCCAACCAGATCGTCGGCGTTAAATTCAATGTCTTTCGTTTTCATGTCTGAAGTCTCGTTTGATGGTTTCGACGGCGGCCCGAAGACGACGTGCTTGGTCGGGCGTTAAGTTTTCCGATTTCGCCTTGGTATAGACGTAGAAGAAGACAATCGCGTGATGCTGACGAAGGTTAAGATAGATGACTCGGGCACCGCCCCGCTGCCCTCGGCCCTGAACAGCCATACGCACCTTGCGCAGGCCTTGCAGCCGAGGGATGAGGTCGCCCTTTTCCGGGTTTTTGAGCAAGTCGTGTTGGAGACGATTGAGACAGGAGTCGTCGGCGACCTGCACGATGAGGCTCGTGAAGAGCGGCAGTTAAATGAAGGTCAGTTTCATTTAACCCTCACAACGTAAGGGGGCGTATTCAAGCGGGTCAAAGGAATTTCTCCCCTTTCGCGGCAGTCCGGTCGACGAGTCGCCAACAGCAAGAACGGTTTCATGCCCGTCCGTCGTCAGCCCTTCGCCCCCCGTCCGATTCTTGCGCCCTTTGCGCTTCTTTGCGGCTACCTCTCCGCCTGTTCCGTCCTCGGTCGTCCGTCATCTGTCCTCCACCATCCGCCCTCCGTTCTCTCTGTTTCCTCCTGTTCAATCCTTCTAAATCCGTGTCCATCGTGGTGAAAACCGGATCGATTTTTTTACGTTTTTGGTGGCCAACCCTCCGCCCACGATACGGCACGCCGACGAGCGGCGGCCCTACGCCCAGATATTTGCTGGAGCCGCGACGCCCTCGTCGCGTTTCATTTCATTCGCCAACCGCGACGAGGGCGTCGCGGCTCCAGCGTGCAAAGTGTTCCATGTCTTCCGTAGACCACGCTCAGGCATCCGCCCTCCACATCTGCGTCCATCTGCGCCATCTGTGGTTAATGTCGCGTTTCGTTCGCCGACCGCGGCTCCAGCGTGCAAAGACTTCCGCGTCTTCCGTGGGCCAACCGCTGCCCTCCACCCTCCCCACCCTCCCGAAGTTCTCCCCCTTCACATTTTGCGCTTCACGGACGGTGATCCCCTCGCATGCTCGGTTTCGCGTGGACTCTTTTCCTCCTTCCGATTTTTCAGAGCTGCAAAAGCCCTTGGATCACTTCCGGGCCAAGACGAAGCGCCTGAAAATCCACCCGCTCGAGATCCTCGTTTTGTGGATTGTCGCGACCCATCTCGTTTTTCTCCCGTGGGCTATCGGCGCCATGGCCGTCTGGGGTCAGTTTGTCAGCTTAGGGTTCGCCGTGCTCGGATTTATTTTCGCGCTCTGGCCCCGCAGCTACACCGAGGAGCACACCGGCTCAAACACCTTCCGCTTGGTAATGTGGCCCCGAACCAGCACTTGCTCTTCGAAGGCCACGATTTCACGCGGGCGACCTTCGGATCTAACCAAGGTCCATGACAATCCCGGCGCTTTGGAGCGCCGGCGGGACTTGGTCTCAGCGAAAGTTGCCATTCTTCGGTAATGCAAACGATTCCCGAAATAGAGTTCAAATCAAATTGAAGGAAAATCGCATTCAGACCCGTGAGGGCGTCCGAGCGGGTCAGCCCCTAACCTTTTTGGTGCACTCATTCGAACTGCTCTAAAACTGTGGGACTAAAAGCACCCAAGATACGACGGTCGGGGTGTTTAACCACGGATATTATAGGTGAACACAGATGACTGGGTTATCAGGGTGTTATCCGCGTTATCCGCGTAATCTGTGGTGAATCGGATCGGAGGGTTGGCCGCAACGAGACGGAAAAGAGGAGACGGGGCGAGCACTGCGCCGCGTATGGCTTCACACGCAGTCAGATTAAGAGAAACTCAGAGCGGATCACGGTGCTTTCAAACGGGCACCCAGCTCCGCTGCAATCACGGGATCGACATAGAGCCCGGCTTGCACCACGGCGGCCACTCCGCCGGTGAAACTGGGCAAGCATCCGGCCTCGAACGCGGCCGCCAACACGCCCAACGTGCCAGTCAGCGGTAGACGTAACATCCCGGCCGCGCGCCGCGCCGCCTTGTCGTCCAAAACCGCCACGGTGCCGGCGTGCGTGCGAGCGTATTCCAGCACCTCGGTTTCTCCGCGGCCCAGTCGCGCGAAGGCCAGCGGCGAAAGCAGAGCATTGGTTTCAACCACTGACAACCACCTTGACCCGCTGAGTAGCGCGTTCAGCGGATCGTCGACGGCACCGGCGGCGATTTCTTCCACCACAGCCCGAGGCACGACGATCGAGGAAAAGATCGAGGGGAGCAACTCAAGCAAGCCGGCTCGACCCAGCACGATCAGCGGCGACGCGTTAACGACAGCAGGTTTCACCGGTCCAAAATCATCCGAACTGCGGCCATCGCTTCATCGGCAGACTCCTGCAAAGGCGAAACGCGCATCCGGGAAAGGTGGGACACAAATTCACTGCGGGTCATTCCTGCCACTTCGGCCGCAACCTCCTGGCTTACTCTGCCGATTTCATACCATTTCGCCGCGGCGGCCGCCCTGAATTCGTGCGCCAACTCGCCGGAATCTCGATCAAGGCCGAAGAAGGCCGAATCTGTCAGCTCGATTGCAACAGTTTTCACAATTGAAGAGAATCTTCAGGGCAATCTACGTTGTCAATCCGCCGGCGCCCTTGCGCAGACAGACCCACATGGTCTTTCTTTTTGACTCAAGCGGCACGGAGAACGCGGAGGCAGGCAGCGGGATGGGAGTGGAGTTGCTCGTGGATTTCGGGGTGGGAGACGTCGGGAAAGTGCTTGGGTAAGAGGGCGAAGAGGGCGTTGCGCAGCAGGGCGAGGGCGGCCAGTGCGCCGGGGTGACGCGTGCGGGAGCGGTCCTCGCCCCAGACCGCGTCGCGGCGCCAGTGGTGATTGATCGTAAAGAGGAACACGACGTGGTCGGCGAGGCTGAGGGCGTGTTGCAGAAAGCGGCGGATTTGGCTCCAGGGCGGGTTGGTGATGATCCAGTCGACGCTCTGACCCCACGCGAAAAAGTCGCGGTTCCTTTTGATCTCTGTCCAGGAGGCACGCGTGGTTGACTGACGGCGGACGACGGAGGACGGAGGGCGGTAGACTTATCACGCATGGGCAGGAGCTTCTCATTAACAAGCCGACCCATTCCGGTATTCCTCCAGCAGGCACCTCCACTGAGAAAACAGACGGATCTCGACGGGGCAATCCGGCTATTGGGTGCAGGTCCAACCGTTCGGTTGCATCTGCATGAAAGTCGCGAAATCCCAGCGTCGAATAATCACCCTCGCGGCGCGCTCTTCGTTCTGCAGGGCTCGCTCATCGAGCATCAGCTTTCTCAAAAAGACGTAGTGGTTTTCAAACCGCCCAATTTTGGTGATGTTCTCGCCGCCGCTCGCACCATTCGGAGATCCGGATCGAACATCAGTCGATGGACGGCGCGAGTGGTGCAAAGATCGAGGCGCAGTAGCGAGGACTACCGGAACAAGAAAAAACCGCCTTAGCGGTAAATACATCCGTTTTTCTCTCCATAATCCATAACTCCGAGTAAAAACATAATATTATCACCGCTTAAAAGGTAAATATTGTAGCTATTTATTGTTTTCGTCTTGAGAAACAACATTTAATAGATTTATTACCGCCAAAGCAGCAATGATACCTTTAGGACAACTCATCAGAAACCATCGCCAGAAGGCGGGATTGGCTCAAATCCAACTGGCGAAACTCGCCGGTGTGGGCAAAACCGTCGTGTGGGATTTGGAGCACGGCAAGGAGTCTGTGCAATGGGATACGCTCCAGAAACTCTTTCGCGTGCTAAATATCACAGTAGAATGGCGAAGTCCCCTCCTTGAGCGCATGGCGTCAGCATCATCACCGACAGCAGCGTCAGAAGAGCCGCCATCACCAGCATCATCACCGTCCGCCTCGTCAGGGTCATCCTCGCCCACAACTCGCTCGTCCAAGACGACCCGTTCATCATGAAGACCGCGCGAATCTATCAGCAGGATCAACTGGCCGGCATCCTCGAGGCCCGAGACGACGGCTCCTATCGCTTCACTTATGCGCCGGAGTTCCGCGGCGAGCCGGTCTCGCTCACCATGCCGACAAACCAAACGGTGTGGGAATTCCCGCAATTCCCGGCACCGCTTGAAGGGTTGCTGCCGGAGGGAGTGCAACTCGATGGATTGCTCCGTATCCGCAAACTGGACCACCGCGACTTGTTCGGCCAGTTGCTCGCGGTCGGACACGACGTCGTCGGTTCACTCCGCATTGAGGCCGCCCAATGAGATGCCTAATCACCAATGCCCCGTGGGAAGGGCCCGGACCTTATTCTCCAGCGGGCCTGCGGTTGCTTGACCGGCGGCTCTCGTCCTTGGCCCCGCTACCCTATACCCGCGAACAATTGATCGCGGAAGCAGCCGCACGGTCGGTGAAGATGTCAATCCAAGGTGTGCAGCCGAAGGTCAGCACCGTGCTGCGAGCGACCGAAGGTCGGATGGAAATCGTGGACAACGGAGGTCGGTATATCGTCAAGCCGCCCCACCTCGTCTATGCCGAACTCCCGGAGAACGAGGCGCTCACGATGTCGCTCGCAGCGACCTTGGAAATAGAAGTGCCTGCGCACGGACTACTGCTCAATTCCGACCAGACTCGCTCCTATTTCGTGCGCCGCTTCGACCGGGCCGGTTGGAACAAGCAACCGGTCGAAGATTTCGCGCAGCTAAGCGGCGCCAGCCGCGACACGAAGTATAATTCCAGCACCGAGCGGCTGGTCGAAATCATCGACCAGTTCTGCACTTTCCCCGCGCTGGAGAGGATGAAATTCTTCGACCGGCTGTTGTGTGCGTTTCTGACCGGCAACGAGGACATGCACCTGAAAAACTGGTCGCTCACCACGCGCAACGACAAGGTGGAGCTTTCGCCGGCTTACGACCTGCTCAATTCGACCATTCCCAATCCGAAAAGCCGGGAAGAACTAGCGCTGCCGCTGCGCGGCAAGAAATCCAATCTCCGCGCGAATGACTTCTGGCGGTATCTCGCCGCCGAGCGGCTTGGCTTCACTCCCGCTCTGATTGAGGAGATCCGGGCGCGGTTTGCCGCCGCCTGCGCGGGTTGGCCCGCGCAGATCGAAGCCAGTTTTCTCTCCGCTGAGATGAAGGCTCGGTATCTTGCTTTGCTGGCCAAGCGACGAATTCAACTCAGCCTCGAACAAGCCTGACGGAGCCGTCGATTTTTCGAGTATACCTAAAGAACAATCTGGGTATGCACTTGCTGGAACCGGGACACCCTGGCTGCCGCAACTCATAATATCGGCCTACACGCGCATGCTAGCTAGCCGCGAGCGCCAGCGAGTGGTGATCCGTCCACTCGCTGGCGCTCGCCGGCTACCGAAAAGTCCAGGGTTCAAAGGACGTTGGTATGAAGCCGCCGGCCGCCGCCTACAGCTTCTTCACCTTAAAACTGCGGAACTCCACGGGGTCGCTGTGCCCCGCGAAGCCAATGTGGCCCTTCGTGTGGTCGAGACCTTTTGGCGGAGTCTTGATCTGACTGCGGTCGAAGGTCGCAATATCCACGTCGAGAATCTTCGTGCCGTTCAGCGTCACTTTGATTTTCTGCCCCTGCACTTCGATCTCCTGAAAATTCCATTCGCCGACCGGCCGGAGGTAGCCGTGCTTCGCCCCGACACAGTGGTAGAGTGAGCCGTGATACTGCGTGGGCTCGAGGCCTTTCTTCCCGGCGGCGGCTTGCTTCGCGTTGTAGCCCTCGCTGTCGATTACCTGAATCTCCAAACCATCTTTCGAAGAATGCCCATTGAGCGGTGTGCGCAGCGCGATGCCGTTGTTGCCGGCCACGGGCAACCGGAACTCGACGCGGATGATGCCGTTTTCAAATTCGTCTTTGGTCAACAGATCCCCTCCCTTGCCGGGCTTGCAGACGATCGCGCCGTTTTTCACTTCGTAACTGTCCAGGGCACCCGTCCACCCACTCAAATCTTTGCCGTTCACCTTTTCCACAAAACCCGCGTCCGCTCCGCGGCCGGCGAGGTCCCGGTTGGCCTCGTCGGCCCCAATTTCCCGGATGAACACATTGCGCCAGCGAATCTCGCTCCCGTGGGTCTGCAGTTGAATCGGCCCTTTCGGAAACGCCGGGTCGCGCATAAAACCATTCGCAATTTTTTGCTCCTTCTTTGCCTCTTTGGGCGCACCCGGAGCGGCGTAAGCAACATAGCCGGCCTTTTGATTCGCAAAGAAATTTTCCAACACCGCGTGGTCCACGACCTTCTCCCCGTTGAAGATGATGGTGACTCGCTCGCCAATCATCCGGACGTGAAATCGGTTCCACTCGCCGAACGGCCGATCCATTTTCTTCGAAGGATCTTTGCCGGGTGCGCCCTTGCGGTTGTTCCACAGCCCGCCGGAGCCCTTGTCCTGACCAAGCCCACGCGGGTCACCCTTCGTCGTATCCCAAATCTGCACCTGCGGAATCCCGCGCAAATAAATTCCGCTGTCTCCGTCGGGCAGCGCCTTGTAGTCCACCATCAACTCGAAGTCGCCGTAATCCTTGTCGCTCGTCAGATACAGGCCCTTGCCGTCGTTGATCAGCTCACCCTTCGCCACACTCCAATGGGCGTTGACGTGATCCGGTCCGGCCTTCCCGACGGGAAGACCGCCTGCGATGGACTTGCGTTTGTAGTCGGCGCGTTGCTCCGGCGTCATCACCCAAAGCTCCGTGGGATTCTTGGTGCCCCAGCCATACCAGCCGGCTAGGTCTTGGCCGTTGAAGAGCGCGGTGAATCCTTTGGGCGGAGCATTCTCCGCCGCACGGCTGAACGAGGCAAAGGCGAACAGGCAAAGCAGAGTGCGAACGAGGGTGTGTTTCATGGAGGGGGAAAGTATCGAAGTTGCGGCGATAAGAATGGCGCGTTTTGCGATGCGCTGACAATCAGCGATCGCGGATGCTCAGTGCATCTCCACCTGACAGGAGCCAAGCCCGCCGCGGAAGAAATTAAACTGCACATTGGGATGGTCTGCGAGCAGCGACATCGGCACGGCACTATCGATGTAGCGTTTGGAAATCATCAACGTCGTGAGGCGCTGGCCGAACGGACTGTCATGAGCTCCGGCCTGCCAGATGGAAACTTTTTCTGCCTGCCACGTCTCGACCGGACCGACCGTGAGTGCGCGCGTGGGCACGAGCGCGATATTACCGCCGCCGGAGGTGCGGGCGTTTTGCGCGAGTGTGACGGGGTGAAGGTCGACGACGCGCGTGCCGAGCTGGCGATACTCGGCCGGCGTCGGCGGCGCATCGCGATACGCACCGGTGCGCCGCACGGGATCGTTGAACGCCCAGTGCTTCGTGTCCCCCTGCCCGCCCTGCATCACTGCACAGCGCACACCGCGCCAGCTCTCGACGTAGCGCGTGAGATCGGCCTTCGGGAAATGCAGGTTGGCCTCCGGCATCGCGAGCTCCGGGCGGATGCGGTTGAAACACAATTCCCGGTCAGCGCGCTCAAAGGAAAGCGGATGCGTGATCGGCGCTTCTTGGCCGTCGAGGAACCATTCGTCCATGCCCCAAAAATGCGCGGACTTCAGCGAGAGCCCGAGTTCGTTCACGATGCGCGCGACGAGCGGGAGTTGCTCCGTCGGGCCGATCGGGCCGCAAATGCCCACCGGATTGTCGGGCGTCGATTGCCGCCACGCCGTGATGTATTCGAGTGCTTCCGCGAGGTAGAAATCCTCCAGTGTATCGTAGATAACAACGTTGAAGCCATCGCGGGAGAGTCCAGCCATGGCCTCGGGCGTGAGTCGCGCGGCTTCTGCAATGAGCGCATCGTCGAGCGTAGTGTAATCCCACCAATCGGGGGCAATGGTGCTGAGTTTTCGGGGCATGGGCGTGAGCGAGGTCGTGTGAAACTGAACGGTTGGGCTATTCTGAGAATTTGATTTCGCGGGTGTCGCGCTCCTGTCCGGTGCGCTGCGCAAGCGGACCGTAAAGTTCGGGCCGGCGGGCGCGAATCCAAAGACGACCGGTCGCGTGCTCCAGCAGGCTGGCCTCCAGGTCTGCCATCACCATGGCATCGGCCGCAGCGGACGTCTCGGCGAGGATCCGGCCATACGGATCGAGAATCATCGCATTGCCCGTGCGCACTTCATCGTCGTCGATTCCGACGCCGTTGCTGAAAATGAGAAACATTCCGTTGTCGTGCGCGCGGCTCGGCAACCAGCGCATGAGCCAACCGCGCCCTTTGTCGCCCAAAAATTCGCGTTGAATCGCCGCCGGATCGCGAAGCCGGTCCTCCCACACGTGGCGCTCGATCAAACCCATCAGGTGCGGATTCCGGCTGCGCACGGCCCCGGTCTGGTGCGGCGCGATCAGAATCTCCGCGCCGCGCAGCGCGGTCAGCCGGACATTTTCACCGATATTACAGTCGTAACAAATCAGGACGCCCACGCGGAATCCGTCCGGCAAATCAAACACCGTGAACTCGCTGCCACTGGCCATCGCGGCGTGCTCGAAGGCGTGCAGCTTCCGATGCCGGTGCACGGTGCCATCGGGCAGCGCCACGACGTAGCTGTTGTAGAATTTGCCGTCGGCGTCCGCTTCGAACCAACCCGCCCCGACCGAGATCCCGTGCCGCCGGGCCAGCGCCATCAAACGCTGCGTACTCGGTCCCGCAGGGATCGGTTCCGCCAGCGCCGCAAGTTGCTCCACGGTGAGATTGCGCACGAACCAATAACCGCTGACGCAGCCCTCGGGGAAAACCACCAGCCGCACGCCTTGCGCCGCCGCCGTCGCCGTGAACGCCTCAATCTTTGAGAAATTTGCGTCTTTGTCGCCCGGCACGCTTTCAAATTGCACGGAGGCGACCCGGAGTTGACGGAGCGGAGATGTCACGGTGGTCGATGAAAACAATCGTTGAAAAGCTACCCGCGAGCCAGACCGCGCTCGTAAGCGGAGTTGATCAAATATTTTTTCCCGAGCGCGTCGCGCAACGGATCGGCGCCCTCCGCGCAAAACCCCAGATGCGAATGCCGCCGCCAACCTTCGGCGTGGGCGAAGCGACGCGAAAGGCGGCCGACTTTTCGCGACGTTTTCTCCATCTCGCGCAGATAGGAGTTCATGCCCTGCGTGGACTGGAGCCAACCGTGCTGGCTCTCATGGCACGCGAGCGCCGCGAGTTTTTTCGGCTGCACCGAGGTTGTATCCACATACGCCCCGGCCGTGACGCGCCGCCGCAGTTGATCAATCAGACCGTGCGGCATGGCATGGTAGACCGTGCAGGCTCCGCCCCGCGCCGCGCGCCGTGGGCGTGACACAAAATTCGGGATGCCCCGCGCAAACGCCGCCGTCACCGCGAGGCGCGACACGTTGGTATGATCCTCCATGTAATCCTGCGGCGAGTGGGTCAGCACAATCGTCGGCTGCACCACGCGCATCACCGCCGTGATCGCCCGCAGCAACGGTACGGAATACATCACCTCCAAATCGTCGACATGGCTTTCATGATACTGCGCCCCAAGCAGCGCCGCCGCCCGCCGTGCCTCGTTTCGTCGTATCCGGCGCAGCGCTGCGGCGCCGTGGACGAGACTCCCGCCGGAGCCGCTCGACACATTGAGATAATGCGTAGCCCAGCCGGCCTCGCGCAGCAAGCAGAGCGTCCCGGCCATCACGAATTCAATGTCGTCCGGATGGGCCGCGATGGCGATGGCGACGGGCTTCGTCATTGCAACTCGGCGAGCTTCACCGTGCGGTTTTCCCGGGCCGACAGATCGGCGGCGAGGACGGCGAGGTGCGACTTCATCGCCTCAGGCAGCGACGTCAGCGGCATTTCTTCGTTGCGGGCCACGGCGTCGAAGAACGCCTGAAATTGCGCCTGATAGGGGTGATCCGAGACATCGCCCGAATCCAACATCTTCATCGAGAGCTCGCTCCACTTGCTCTTGTCCACCGCGAGGCGCGACGAGTGAAACTTGTGATCGAGCAGGCTGCCTTCGCTGCCGACGAGATGCGTGTGAAAATAGTAGGGCTGGATGCAATCGATCACCGAGGCGACCTTTCCGAGTGAACCGTTGGCGAAGCGTAACACGCTCACGCTCGTCGTCGCATATTGGTATTGGCCGAACACCGCGTTCGCCGAACCCGTCGAGTGGCTCGTGACGCTCTCCACCTCGCCACCCATGCAGAGCAGCAGGGCGTCGAGCGCGTGACAGCCCGCAGAGAGCAGGCTGCTGCCGCCCGACTCCTTCGACGTATTCCAGCGGAACTGCCCATACCACGGACCGATGCCGTGGTAATAATCGACTTCGCCGTAGTGCAGTTTTCCGAGCAGCCCACTGTCGATGACTGCTTTCGTCGCGACCAACTGACTCGAGTAGCGGCACTCGAAACACACGCAGGTTTTTACTCCCGCCGCTTTCACCGCCGCACTGACCCGGTGGGCGTCGGCCAACGACAGCGTGATCGGCTTCTCAATAATGAGGTGCTTGCCGGCCTTCGCCGCCGCCACGATCTGATCGGCATGTTGATTGGGATAACTGCACACCGAGACGACGTGCAGATTCGGATCCGCCAACATGGCGTTCAGATCGGTATAACAGGTAATCTTCCCGCCGTGCTGCGCGCTGAGCGCCGCCGCATCTTGCGGACGCGACGAGTAAACTGCCGTGACCTGCGCGTGCGAAGTCGCGTTGATGGCGGCGATGTGTGCTCCGCTCACCCAGCCGTAACCGATGATTCCAACGTTGTATTTTTTCATAGGGGTAAAGTGATCAATCGAAGAACGAGGCCTTGAACCCGAGCTGCTCGGCAAGCCGTCGACACTCTTCAACCGGACCCAGGCTGGAGGAGCAACGCGGATCGTAGAGAGAGGCGGCCGCCGCCGACACCGCCAAGCGCAGGCTCTCGGCGATCGGCCAGTCCTCGTGCAGCCCGTAGAGCACGCCCGCCGCAAATGCATCGCCGGCCCCGGCGGCACCTCGGATGTCGCCCGCCGGCACCCGCAAGCTCGGCTGCCACACTTCCGCCTCGCGGCTCGCGGCGAAGGCCCCTTCCTCAAAATGAATCAACACCCACTCGCGAACCCCCGCCTCCAGCAACGCCCGGGCTGCGGCACGGACTGCGCGCGGATCGAGCCGTTGTTCCTTGCGCAGGACAACGCCGGTGAGTTTCTCGGCCTCGAAGTCGTTCGCAAAAAAATAGTCTACATGGGGCAACGAGGGCGCGGCCACCGCCCGAAACCGTCCGCTTTGGTCGCTCACGCAATCCGCCGACGTCCGCAATCCCGCGGCACTCGCCCGCCGCAAAACTTCCGCCGCATCCGTCTGCCCATCGGCCGACAGCGTATCGAGCCGGTCGAGCAATAGGAGATAGCCGAGATGGAAAATCTTCGCCGTCACCCGCGTGAAATCGAAATGCTCCGGCCCGAGCAGCGCGTTGGCGCCGCGTTGGTGAAAAAACGTCCGGCGGCCCGTGGTCCGCACCGTCATCACATCGGTGTAACTCGTCGCGACCATCGGCGTGCGCTGAAGTTGCGCGACGTCGATGCGGTGGGCCGCGCAATCCGCCAAGATCGCGTCACCCGTCTTGTCGTTTCCCACCAGACCGATTCCCGTCAGCGGAAACGGCGCGCCGAGCAGCGCGAGATCCTTGAGCACGTTATACGCCGAGCCACCGTTGCCGGACGACTCCGCGAGGATGGACGCCAACGCATCCTGCGTCGGCCACGCATCGATGATCTTTAGGTGATCTACGATCCAGTTTCCGCCTGCGATGATTCCGGAGCGCATGGCGACGTTTAGGCGGGAGCAACGACACTCTGGTGGCGGTGCGACTCCAACGCGGCGCTCCACCACTCGTGACTGGCGACGGCTTCGTCGGGCGTGGCGCAGCCGAACGCATCGCCGAGTTTCCCGGCGCGCTCGGCGAGAAACGCGGCCCACATCTGCTGCATGAGGTCGGGAAATCCCGGTTCAAAAATACCCCCGGTGATCGTCTTGAACGGCATCGCGAACCCGAGGTCCGTCTTTTCCCACCATTGCTCTTTGTCGCGTCGGTAGGACCAAAACGTCTTCGGCTCCTTCGTCGAGTAACGCGCCCCGCGGTCTGTGCCCAAAATCTCGATATACCAGGTGTTCGTCTCCGTGGGCGCCATGCGCTTCATCTCGAGGGTCAGCGGCACCCGATCGTCGCCCAGCATCACCGTGGTGTGCAGCGCCGCGTTATCCCAAGTATCGCACTCCGTCTCGCCCCCGCGACCGTCCGGCCGGCGGGTGTAGATTTTTTGGAGCTGCGCGTAAACGGTCGCCGGCCGCCAGCCCAGCCGCAGCGGGAGGTGGGCCACGTGCAGCCCAAGATCGCCCATCACGCCGATCTCGCCGCAGAAGCGATTCTGGCGCTTCCAATTCGCCGGCTTCGTCGGATCGAGGTCGCTCGAGTGAAGAAAGCCCGCCCGGATCTCCAAAATTCGCCCGAACGCTCCCGCCGCCGCGAGCCGATGGAGGCGTTGCGCCCCGGGGAGAAAAGGAAACTCCGACGACACCCGCACGAACCGCCCCAGTTTCACCGCTTCATCCCGAATCCGTCGCGCCGCCGCTAGATCGACGCCAAAGGGTTTTTCCGCCAGCAGGTCTTTGCCCGCGCGGAGCACATCGAGGTAAATCGTTTCATGCAAATGGTGCGGCACGGCGACATAGACGACATCGACGTCCGCCCGCGCCAGCAGCTCGCGATGATCCGCCGTGAGGCAGCGCACAGTCGGCACCTGACGAAACCACGCGAGCACCTCGGGTTGGACGTCACACACGGCGACCAACTCCGCCTTCACGGGAAAATCCACCAAGGCAAACCACCGCGCAAAAGCCGAGGCGGCTTCGCGGCCCATGAGGCCGCCACCGATGATGCCGATGCGAACCGGCGCAGGGTGATGAGAGGGAGTTTCCATGTTCAGTCGTGTCAGTTCGTTTTCAGGAATGCCATGGCCGCCTCGACACTCGCGCCGTCGTGGACCACCGCCATTAGCGCCCGGGTGATCCCGGCGGGATTCGGGTGCTGGATGATATTGCGCCCATACACGATTCCAGCCGCGCCCTGCGCGATCAGCGCCACCGTGCGCGCGAGGAGTTCTTGCTCGGGCGCTTTGCCGCCGCCACGCACGAGCACCGGAATGCCGCCGGCGGTTTCGATCACTTTATGATAGAGGGAAACGTCGTCGGTGGGATCGGCCTTGATAATGTCCGCGCCCAACTCCACTGCCTGCCGCACGAGCGGGATGATTTTCTCCGGATCGCCGTCGACCATGTAGCCGCCCGCACGGGCATTGGACTGAAACACCAGCGGCTCGATCATCAGTGGCATACCGTAGTGGTCGCACTGCGGTTTTAAGTGCAGGATATTGCGGATACACTGGTCCGCCACTTCAGGCTGATCGGGAATGCGAAACAGGTTCACCACAATGCACGCCGCATCGAGGCGCACCGCCTGGAGCACGGGCTCCTCGATCAATCGGGAGTAAAGTGCGCGGGGCAGCTCGGCCCCGTAGACGTTCGCCACATCGCTGCGCAGCACGAGCGCGGGTTTCGGTCGGAGCGGAATTTTTTGCAGCTGCGGTGCCTGCCCGACAGTCAGCTGGATCGCGTCCGGTCCCGCCGCCACAAGCGTCGCGATCGTGCGCGGCATGTTTTCGATGCCGGCGAGAAATGTGCGTTCGTTAAAAAAACCGTGGTCGAGGGCGACATCGAAACAGCGGCCGGACGCGGGATTGAAGAGGCGATGGTAGCGGGCGATTTTCATCAGAGATCAGGCGAGGCAGAGCTTCACATTGGCCGCGGCCAAGGCGACGCGCGCGCCGCGGGGAAAATCCGCGGTCGTCACGAGGGAAGAAAACGCCCGCCACGGCGCGAAATGCACGGCGGTGGGCTGATCCCATTTCTCACCGTCGGCGACCAAGACGCGCACCACCGCGCGCCGCAGGACCTCCGCCTTGACCGCGGCTTCGTGCAATTCGGTCGTGTAGGCGCCCGTCGCGACATCGAGCCCGGAGGCCCCGATGACCGCAGCTTCAAAACGCAGATGAGACAACCACGCCTGCGCGAGCGCGCCGGTGAGCGCGAGGGAAACTTTCCTCACCTCGCCCCCGATGGAGAACACCGTCGCCCTTGCCTCCGCCGCTTGGAGCACGAGCGGGATTGAATTGGTGAAAATGTGCAGGCCGGACCGGTCGAGCAGCAGCCGGCCCACTTCGAGGCAGGTCGTCCCGGCGTCCACGAAGACATTGCCCTCGTGCGGCAGGAGCGTGACGGCTTTGCGCGCCAGCCGCGCCTTGAGGCCCATGTGCCGGGCGGCCTTCACCCGGAAATGCGGTTCACGTTGGAAAAACTTGGCGGGCAGTAGGCCGCCATGGCTGCGCGCGGCTTTACCCGCCTCGGCCAATCCGACCGCATCGCGTCGTGCCGTGGCCACCGAGACCTCGAACCGCTCAGCAATTTCCGCCATGGTCACACGGCCGTTCTCGGCAATGAGGCGGAGAATGGCGCGATGGCGTTCGTCGGTCAGCATGGGCACTGCGCGAGGTTGGAAAATCTCGGTGCGCCTGGCAACTCCGCTGAGCACAACCGCTCACGGCGCGCATCATCGCTCACTCCCCGTGAAGTTTTTTTACCACGGTAAACGCCCGATGCGCCGCATCCTGTTTTCGCCCAAACCGCTCCGCTCGCCATGGGCACGCATCAAGGAATTGTTCGCCTACGTCGCGGCTGCCCGAACGTAGGCGCGGCTAGAGGCGGATTTCGCCGAGCTTGCCGCCGTGGGATTCGACGAATTCTGCCAACTGCACGAACAGGCCGCCGGAGTCGCAGGCGGGGTCGTCGATGCGATCCTTGTAGGGGCCGGGCATCTCGACGAGGCAGCGCACGACGCAGGACGGCGTGTAGCACGGGCCGCCGTTCTGGCCCTCGGCGTCGGCGAACCGGGTGAGGAAATACGCGTACCCGCGGCTGAGCAGATCGCCGGAGCGGTGGGTCTGCTCGCCCTCGCTGGCGGCGGTGAGTGAGAGGGTGGCGATGACGTCGATGAGTTCGCCGAGACGCTGCTTGTCGAGGCTGGGGCGGGCGGAGTCTTTCGGGAGAACGCCTTTGACGCGCGGGTTGTCGCGCTCGATGGCGACCATGGCGTCGTCCACGATCTTGCCGATGGTGGGCTGCTTGGCCGACGACTGAAGGCGGGGCCAGCGGGCATCGGCGGGCACCCAGAAGACGTTCTCGGCTTTGTAGTCGTCGGGGTCTTCGGCGTTGGCTCCGGCGTAGTCGCCCTGGCCGGCGAGGAGCTTGGCGCGGTGTTCCTCGAAAGTGCCAGAGGTGTATTTCAGGAAGATGAGGCCGAGGACGACGTGCGTGTATTCCGCCGCGTCCATGTTGTTCCGCAGCTTGTCGGCGGTGAGCCAGAGCTTGGCCTCGAAGCCGGTGGTGGCGGTGGAATGACCGGAGGAAGCGGAAGATTTAGCGCGGGCCGTGCGGGACGGAAAAGTTGGGCGATGCGGGCTGAGCCGCGACCTTCCTCCTGGCTTTTGCGCTGCGCCATGTCCGTTTGCGCTATCCGGCAGAAACCCGTGCCGTCTGCCCACGGCCATAGCTCATACCGCCCGCTCGTCGCGCTCTCGTCAGGCTGTGTCGGCGACTCATTTTTCCGATGGCCGCGGTTCCGCCGCGTACGCCCCGCTCACCGCACACTCTGCCGATAGACCAGCGCGGTCACGCCCGTCGCCGCCTTAAACTGCCGCGCAAACGCGCTGTGATCGTAGAAGCCGCAGGCCAGCGCGATCACGGCCACGCGCGCATCGGTCTCCCGCAGTCGTCGCGTCGCTTCCTGCAACCTCGTCTGGATGATCAACTGGCCCGGCGTGAGATGAAAAATTCGTTTCACGAGTCGGCTGAATCGTGCCGCGGACAGTGCGGCTTTCGTCGCGAGCTGAGTCGTGGAAATCGGCTGATCGAAATTTTCCTGCAAGAACTGGATGGCGTCCGCCAGCTCCGGTGGAATCGCGCCCCGCTCATCAGGCGCGGCGAGATCACGCGAAAGTCCGGCGAGGCCGTGGATGCGTCCGGCGGCAGTGCGCAGTGGAATCTTGCTGGTGAGACACCAGCCCGGGCTGCCGTCGGTATAAAAATGCAACTCGAGTTTCGCCAAGATCGACCGCCCCGTGGTGAGCACCTGCCGGTCTTGTGCGGCATAAACCTCCGCCCACTCCGACGGAAAAAATGCGCCAACCGTTTTGCCCATGACCTCCGCCTTGGCCTTGCACCCGCAGCGGGCGACGAGCGTGTGATTCACTGCCACATAGCGCCCCGCATCATCCTTCACGAAAAAAACGACATCCGGCACCAAATCGAACAACGCCTCCGCGATACCGGCATCGGCGAGTGCGGCCAAGGGATGAACAGCGGAGGGCATGGCGCGGAAACTTGGCGGAAACCCACGCCAAAAGCCGCAAGATTGTGCAAGACGCCCATGGTAGTATGCCTCTCGTGCGAGCACGCTGCCGTCCTCGTCTCCCTGCTGAACGCGTTCTACCGCCTCCCCCGCCCCGACTCCATGCGCTCCCTCCTTTGCCTCCTCGCCTTGGCTCTTTCGTGCAGTGCTTCCCTCGCGGCCGCCGAAAAACCCAAGCTCTACCACGGCCCCGTCGATCCCCATTGGATCGGCCAGAGCTCGCGCTTCTGGTATCGGATCGACGTGCCGACCGGCGAAGAATTTTTCCTCGTCGACAGCGAAAACGGCACGCGCGCACCCGCCTTCGATCAGGGCCGCGCGACTGCCGCGATCACCGCAGCGAAGCTCGGTACCATCGCGCAATCCACGCTCTCGCCCGACGCCCGCACCCTCCGCTTCCGCGCCCATGACAGTGCGTGGGCGCTCAACCTCGACACCTACACGATCGCGCCCGCACCCAAAGCCGCCGAAGCAAAACCGACCGCCGCCAACGACAGCGATTCCGCATCAACCGCGCGCCTCCGCCGCACCCGTTCACCGGACGCAAAGTGGGAAGCCTTCGCGCGCGACGACAATCTCTGGCTCCGCGAACTCGCCACCCAGCGCGAGTTTCCGCTCTCCGTCGGTGGCAGCCCCGGCCACACCTATCGCCGCGACGCCTCCCGCGCCCGTCTTGTCAGCATGCGCTACGAACTCGCCGACTACCCCGCCGCCGAGCCCGACGTGCGCTGGTCCCCTGACTCACGTCGCATCGTCGCGTTGCAAACCCGCGTCGTCCCTGAGCGACGCGTCACCCTCGTCGAGTCGAGCCCCACCGATCAGCTCCAGCCCAAGGTCTCGTCGTATCCATATCTCAAGCCGGGCGACGAAATCCCCCTCAGCCGCCCGCATCTCTTCGACGTCACCGTCGCCCATGAAATCCCCCTCGACCAAGGCTCACTGCCGAATCCGTGGGCCCTCGATTCCGTCCGCTGGGCCCCTGACTCCTCGCGGTTCACGTTCCTCCATAACCAACGCGGCCATCAACTCCTCCAACTCCTCTCCGTTGAGGCGAACACCGGTGCCCTGCGCCCAATCTTCGAGGAGCGCAGCGACACGTTTGTCCACTACTCGCGCACGGGCCGCTTCCTTGAACACCTCGACACGACCTCCGAAGTCCTCTGGGCCAGCGAACGCGACGGCTGGAATCACCTCTACCTCTTCGACGCCCGCACTGGCCGCGTGAAACAACAACTCACCCGCGGCGAATGGACCGTGCGCGGGATCGAACACCTCGACGCCACCCGCCGCCTCGTCTGGTTCCGCGCCGCGGGCGCCGGCGGTCTCGACGATCCCTACTACGAGCAACTCTGCCGCGTGAACCTCGATGGCACCGGCTTCATCGTGCTCACCCCCGAGCCCGGTATGCACACGATCAAGCTCTCGCCTAACAAAAAATTCTTCGTCGACACCTGGTCGCGCGTCGACGCCCCGCCCGTCTCCGTCCTCCGCCGCCTCGACGACGGCACCAACCTCCTCCCGCTCGAAACCGCCGACGCCACCGCCCTCCTTTCCACCCGTGGCCGCTGGCCCGAGCGCTTCGTCGCCAAGGGGCGCGACGGCCAGACCGACATCTACGGCATCATCCAACGTCCGGCCAATTTCGACCCCGCCAAAAAATATCCCGTCATCGAGCGCATCTACGCCGGCCCGCACGGCTACTTCACCCCGAAAACCTTTGGCACACACGACGCGCTCCTGGAACGCGGCTTCATCGTCGTCCAGGCCGACGGCATGGGCACCGCCGGTCGTTCGAAAAAATTTCACGACGTCTCCTGGCGCAACGTCGCCGACGCCGGTTTCCCCGACCGCATCGCGTGGCTCAAGGCCGCCGCCGCGAACTACCCCGAGCTCGATCTTACCCGTATCGGAATCTTCGGCACGAGTGCCGGCGGTCAAAGCGCACTCGGCGCGCTGCTCTTCCACGGAGATTTCTACCACGCCGCCGCCGCCGACTGCGGCTGCCACGACAACCGCATGGATAAAATCTGGTGGAACGAACAATGGTTCGGCTGGCCCGTCGGCCCGCACTATGCCGACAACTCCAACGTCACGCACGCCGCCAAACTTCGCGGCAAACTCTTCCTCGTCGTCGGCGAACTCGACCGCAACGTCGATCCCGCGAGCACTTATCAAGTCGCCAACGCCCTCGCGCAAGCCGACCAGCCCTTTGAATACCTCGTGATGCCCGGTGCCGGCCACGGCGTCTTCCGCACCCCCTACGGCCGCAAACGCATGGAAGACTTCTTCGTGCGCGCGTTCCGGCCGAACCAACCATGAAAGATCACTCGGTCTTTCCCTTCGGCCTCCCCGGCCCGCTCTCAGCCCGTTCCGCGAGCTTCTTGGAGTCTGCGCGGCAGATCTCGATGGCCCTGCCTCACTCGCCGAATTTCAACTCCGTCCGCCGCTACTTCAAAAAACACGACGTGCCGATGGAACGGCTTAAGCACCACGAAGAATCGCCAGACGGAAAGGCGCGGATGTTTGAACCCTGCCTGCGGCCCAAGGAGTGGATGCGTGCCGATCAGGGCACACGTTGCCTCGATGGCGACGAGGTAGCGATCCGCGACCTGCCAGCCGGCGTTCACGGCCTACCACTCATCTTGCAGTTCCACATCGGCGATGAAGAGCGCCGTTTTTCGCGTGGTCACGACGACTTTCCAGCGAGCCGTGCGCGAACGCGTTCACGAATCCCCGCGAAGTCCTCGCCGCTCAACGGAGCAGTGGGCGCATCGGCAGACTCGAGCAACCAAGCTTCCAATTCTTCATTCACCTCAAACGATTTTTGGCCCTGTAGACTCCACGCCCGCAAGGCATCATTGACCAAATCCGCCGCACTCGGACTCGCGCCTGCTCGCACCTGCTCCGCCACGAACGCTTCCACGTCTTCCGCCAGCATGATTTGTATGAAAAAACCGTGCATGGACTCAATTGACGGGTCAATTCTCCATCTCTTCTGCCTTTCACCCCAGCCATGAAATCCATCCGCGTCCTCGATTCCCACACCGGCGGCGAGCCTACTCGCCTCGTGCTCGACGGCGGGCCTGAGCTCGGCACCGGCCCGCTCGATGAGCGCGCCGCGCGCTTCCGGCGCGATTTCGACGCCGACCGTTCCGCGATCGTTAATGAGCCCCGCGGCTCCGACGTCATGGTGGGGGCTCTCCTCGTTCCGCCGGATCGGGCGGACTGCGACTTCGGCGTGATCTTCTTCAACAACGTCGGCGTGCTGGGCATGTGCGGTCACGGCACCATCGGTCTCGTGGTTTCACTCGCGTATCTCGGCCGTATCCAGCCGGGCCGCATAAAAATCGACACGCCCGTCGGCGCCGTAAGCGCCGAACTGCACGCCGACGGATCCGTCTCCGTCGAAAACGTTCCAGCTTACCGCCAAGCCCAGGCCGTCCCCATCAACGTGCCCGGCCACGGCATCGTGCGCGGCGATGTCGCGTGGGGTGGCAACTGGTTCTTCCTCGTAGGTGAACACTCCTTACGCCTCGACCTCACGTCACTGGAAGCGCTCACCGAATTCACGTGGCGCGTGCGTCAGGCCGTCAACGCGCAGGGTTTCCCCGCGGTCGATCACGTCGAGCTCTTCGCTCCCTCTCCCTCACCGGGCGCCGACAGCCGCAACTTCGTCCTCTGTCCTGGCAAAGCCTACGACCGCTCGCCCTGCGGCACCGGCACCAGCGCCAAACTCGCCTGTCTCGCCGCCGAGGGAAAACTCGCCGAGGGCGCACCGTGGATCCAGGAAAGCATCATCGGCAGTCGTTTCACCGGGAGCTACCGTTGGCTCGATCAAGCCAACGCTCGCATCGCTCCCACCGTCACCGGCACCGCGCACGTCATCGCGGAGACCACGCTGCTCCTTGATGATCGCGATCCATTTTGTTGGGGCATTCGCGGATGAAATCCCGCGACTCCCGCCACATCGTCGTCTGCGGCGCCGGCATCATCGGCCTCAACTGCGCCTACGCCCTACGCCAACGCGGCTACGACGTCACCGTGGTCGACCGTTCGTCCGAAGACCGTGACGGCTGCTCCTTCGGCAATGCTGGCATGATCGTCCCGAGTCACTTCATTCCCCTCGCCGCGCCCGGCATGACCAAGCTCGCGCTCAAATGGATGTTCGATGCCAAGAGCCCGTTCTATATCCGGCCGCGCCTCAGCGCCGACCTCATCACGTGGGGCCTGCGCTTCATGCGCGCCGCCAACGCCGACCACGTCACGCGCTCCGCGCCGCTCATCCGCGATCTCTCGCTCGCGAGCCGCGCGCTCTACGAACAACTCGCCGACGCCACCCAAAACGACTTCGGTCTCGTCCGCCGCGGGCTGCTGATGCTGTGCAAAACCCAGCACACGCTCGACGACGAAGCCCTCGTCGCCACCCGTGCCCGCGAGCTCGGCGTGCCGGCCGAAGTCGTTTCTTCAGCCCGCGCCGCTGAACTCGATCCCGCGGTGCGCATGGCCATCACCGGCGCGATCTACTTTCCGCTCGATTGCCACCTCTCCCCGCAACGCCTCATGGCGACGCTGCTCCGGCTCACGCGCGCCGCCGGCGTAAAGTTTCACTGGTCCACCGCGATCACCGGCTGGCGCTCCACCGGAAGCGCCCTCATTGCCGCCGAAACCTCGCGCGGTGATATCCCCGCCGACGAATTTGTCCTCGCCGGCGGCTCGTGGTCGCCCGCCATGGTGCGCGGGCTCGGCCTCAAGCTCCCGATGCAGCCCGGCAAAGGCTACAGCGTCACACTCACCCGCCCCCGTCAGTTGCCGCAGCTCTGCTCGATTTTCACGGAGGCCCGCGTCGCCGTCACCCCGCTGGGCGACACGCTGCGCATTGGCGGGACGATGGAGCTCAGTGGCATGGACGAGTCGATCCAACACGAACGCGTCGCCGGTATCACCGAGTCCGTCCCGCGCTACTTTCCTGAGTTCACCGCCGAAGATTTTCGTGATCGTCCCGTCTGGCACGGTCTACGACCGTGCGCCCCTGATGGTCTGCCCTACCTCGGACGCTTCGCGCGCCACACCAACCTCACAGCCGCCACCGGCCACGCGATGATGGGCGTCAGTCTTGCCCCGATCACTGGCCAGCTTATCGCCCAACTTTTATCCGGCGAAAAACCCTCCATCGACCTCACCGCACTTTCACCCGATCGTTTCAACTAACCTCTTCCTCCTATGAAAATGACTTGGACCGGCGTCCTTCCTGCCCTCACCACCAACCTGCGCGCCAACGGTGCGATCGATCACCCGGCGCTCCTCCGCCACTGCCGCTGGATGCTCGACAGCGGTTGCACTGGCCTCGTGTGCTGCGGCTCGCTCGGCGAAGCCGCCACGCTCAGCTTCGACGAAAAAATTTCCGTCGTCACCACCGCCCTCAAAGCCGCCGCCGGCCGCGCGCCCGTCGTGCTCGGTATCGCCTCACTCTCGACCGCCGAAGCCGTCGCCCTCGCGAAAGCCGCCGCCAAAGCCGGCGGCTCCGGCCTGATGGTGCTACCACCCTACACCTACACGACTGACTGGCGCGAAATGAAGGCTCACCTCGCCGCCGTGTTCCGCGCCACGAAACTCTCGTGCATGCTCTACAATAATCCTCCCGCCTACAAAACCGACTACCTTCCCGCGCAGATCGCCGAACTCGCCGCTGAGTTCCCCACCCTGCAGGCCGTGAAAGAATCCAGCGGCGATATCCGCCGCGTCACCGCCATTCGCGCGCTCCTCGGCGAGCGTCTGACACTGCTCATCGGTATGGACGACGCCATCGTCGAAGGCATCGCCGCCGGTGCGCAGGGCTGGATCGCCGGCCTCGTCAACGCGTTCCCCCGCGAATCCGTCCTCCTCGTCGAGGCTGCCCGCGCCGGCGATCACGCCAAGGCCCGCGCGATCTACGAGTGGTTCCTCCCACTCCTGCGCCTCGATACCGTGCCGAAGTTCGTGCAATACATTAAGTGGATCCAGGCCGAGCTGCACTGCGGCACCGCGACCGTCCGTCCACCTCGCCTCCCACTCGAAGGCGCCGAACTCGCCAACGCCCAGGCGATTCTCGCCCTCGCCCTCAAAACCCGGCCGAAACTCTGACCAATGAACCCAGCTTGATTTGTCATTGCGCAGGAGCCTAAGCGACTGCGGCAATCCACGAGGCACGGCCGGATGGATTGCTCCAGTCGGCAAGCCTCCAGCGAATGCACACAAAGGGTTTGTCATTGCGAGCCCGGCTCGGCGGGCGTGGCAATCCAGCGGAAATTCCAGATGGATCGCCACGTCGCTTCGCTCCTCGCGACGACAAACGGGGTTCATTGCCCCTTCCACCCAACGGCTCGGCGGTGGTTCCAGCTCTCGCAATGAGAAGCCGTGGAAAGTTCCTGGCTCCGTTCACCCACGGCTCGGCGTTGTTGGAGCTCTCGCCATGACAAACCGGGTTCCTTGCACTCCTCCCCCAAGGTGTCGCGCCTTGGTTCCGCCCTCGCCATGACAACCACCGTGAGAAAGTCCGCCACGGTGTTTCGCTTTCACGGCAGAGTGTGAAATAACCGGCTGTGCTCCCATTCCGCTCATGATCACGCCGCCCCTCCTCGCCACCGCCGCCGCTACCGACGCGGGTATCCCCCTGTGGTTGGTCGTGCCCTTCGCGCTGCTCCTGCTGCTCATCGCGGTGATGCCCCTCACGCCCCCGGGCGTGAAACACTTCTGGGAAAAATACTACGCCCACCTGTCCGTCGGCCTCGGCTTGGCCATGATCGCTTTCTACCTGACGAATATTCCCGACGGCCGCGGGGTCGTCACCCACACGGTGCACGAGTATTTTTCGTTCATCTGCCTCATCGGTTCGCTCTTCGTCGTCGCCGGCGGTATCCACATTAAAGTTCGCGACGAAGCCACGCCGCTCGCGAATCTCACGTTCCTCGCGATCGGTGCCGTCATCGCCAACGCCATCGGCACGACCGGTGCCTCCATGGTCCTCATCCGCCCGTGGATTCGCATGAACAAAATCCGCATCAGTGCCTTCCATATCGTTTTTTTCATCTTCATCGTCTCCAACGTCGGCGGCGCGCTCACCCCGATCGGCGACCCGCCCCTCTTTCTCGGCTATCTGCGGGGCGTGCCGTTTTTCTGGCTCATCGACCACGTGATCGGCCCGTGGCTTTTCACCCTCGCTCTGCTCCTCGCCGCTTTCTACGTCTTCGACCGTCGCAGCTATCTGCGCACGCCCGCAAAAATCCGCGCCGCCCTCGACCGCCCGTCCGCAGGCCTCCTGATCGAGGGCAAGATCAACCTCGTCTTCCTCGCCGCCCTCATCGGCGCCGTGTTTCTCCCTGAACGTTTTTTTCTGCGCGAACTCGTCATGCTGGCCGCCGCCGCCGCGTCCTACTTCCTGACGCCGCCCAAACTCCACGCCGAAAACCACTTCAACTTTGGCCCGATCAAAGAAGTCGCGTTCCTCTTCGCCGGCATCTTCGCCACGATGATGCCCGCCCTCGGCTACATTGACCAACACGGCGAGTCGTTTGGCGTGAAAAAACCGCTCCACTACTATCTCGCCTCCGGCAGCCTCTCGGCCGTCCTCGACAACGCCCCCACCTACGCGACCTTTCTCCGCCTCGCCCAAGCCACCGCCCAGAGCGAACACCCCGCCGACTTCGCCCCGGCCGCCGGCAACGAAATCGCCATCGTCCGCACCCTGCTGACCAAGCCCGACTACGCGCAACTCGTCGTCGCCGTGAGCCTCGGCGCGGTCTTCTTTGGCGCGATGACTTACATCGGCAACGGCCCCAACTTCATGGTGAAATCCATCGCCGACCGCGCCGGCGTCCGCACCCCGACCTTCTTCGGCTACGTTTTTAACTACAGCCTCCCGATCCTCTTTCCGATCCTCGCCTTCGGCGGCTGGCTGTTCCTGTAGCGCCCGCCAAGTCTCTTTCCCCCTCCCGCGGGTAGTCGCTCACTCGCGGCGCACCAGTGAAGATTCCCCCTGGGAGACGCGGCGCTCCCGCCGTCTTGTTTCTTTCCGCTTAACCCTCCAGCTGCACCACCAGCGTTTCGTCGCCGACCGTGACCTTGTCGCCACGGACGAGCTTTTTCCCCTTCCGTGTTTCCACGGTTCCGTTGACCCACACTGCGCCGTCCACGACCGCCTGCTTCGCTTGACCGCCACTCTCGGCGGCACCGGAAAACTTCAGGAATTGCGACAGCTCAATCGGCTCGGCCCGGATGAGCACGATACGGGTTTTGGACGGTGCAGATTTTGGCTTGGCGCTCATGGTTGCGAGGGTCTTTCGAATTTATTCGGTGGCTGCTTTGCGGAAAATGAGAATGTGCTGTTGCGGCAGCACGTCGATGAGCCGCTCGAAGATCACGGGGTGCACCGCCATCTCCTTTTTCACCTGCGCGGTCGTCATCTTGTGCAGTTTTTTAATCGGCACCGCCGGATCTTCGCCTCGATATTCCACGAGCACGAGCCGGCCACCGGGCTTCAACCCTTTGATCATGGCCCGAGTCATCTCAAAGGGAAAATCGAGCTCGTGATACACATCGACGAGCAAAATCAAGTCCGTCGAGTTCGCCGGCAGCTGCGGATCCTGCACCGTGCCGAGAATGGGCTCGACGATTTTCTCCACGTGGCGCTTCCGCATCTGCGCCATGAGCAACTCCAGCATCTCCGGCTGAATATCGTTCGCAAAAATCTTCCCCGTCGGCCCGACTTTCTGCGCCATGCGCCACGAAAAATATCCACTCCCGGCGCCGACATCAGCCACCACGTCACCCGGCTTAAGCTCCAGCGCGTTGAGCAACAGATCCGTCCGCTCCTCGTCTTCCCGACTGCGCCGTTCGAGCCAACCCGCCGCCTGATGCCCCATCACCTGCGCGATTTCGCGCCCGAAATAAAACTTCCCGATCCCATCGCGCTCATGTTTGACCCGCGTCTCGTAGGCGGCCTCCGTCGGCCGGGGTCGCTCCGCCGCGCCGAGCAATAAAGGACACAGGCAACCGCAGAGCAGGAAAAGGAATTTTGGCATAAGCATGAAAGGAGCGACGTGAGCCCCAACCAGGACATTGGCACTTCACGGCGCGGCGCAAAGCCCACGCGAAGACGGCGTTGAAAGCGAGCCCGGGAAACAGCCAATTCCTCTGCCCTCCTTGGCCCCCTTCCGACCTCGCTCGTCCCACCAAAAACAGAGTGACGCCGCACGATTCCTCGGGATTCTCTCGCGCAGGCCATTGACGCGCGGTCCGATCCCAATCAGCCCGCCCCGTCGCTAACCTGCCTGCCCTCATGTCCGCGGAAATCATACCCAAAAAAACCTGCTGCGCGCCGCCGCGCGATCCCGCCGGCGTCGCCCCCCCGGCTCCCGCGGGCGGTGCCTTTATTCGTATCACCCGTGGCTCGAGCGACCGGATGCAGCTGATCCCGGGCGGTGAATTCCTCATGGGCAACGAGCGTGACTACGGTTTTCCCGCCGACGGTGAGGGCCCGGTTCACGCCGTGAAGCTCGCCCCGTTCTATCTCGATGAGACGTGCGTCACCAACGAGGCCTTCAACACTTTCGCTAACGCCACCGGCTACCAGACCGAGTCCGAAAATTTCGGCTGGTCCTTTGTTTTCTGCGGCCACTTGAGCCCCACCTTGCAGCGGACAGCCGCCCGCGTCCGCGTGGCCGGCAGCGAATGGTGGTGCCGGATCAACGGCGCTTCCTGGCGACACCCCGAGGGCCCAAAATCGACGATCAAACAGCGTTGGGCCCATCCGGTCGTGCAGGTCTCATGGCACGACGCCACAGCCTATGCCGCGTGGGCCGGTAAGCGTCTCCCGACCGAGGCGGAGTGGGAGTTCGCCGCCCGCAGCGGGCTCGTCCAAAAAAGATTCCCGTGGGGCGACGACCTTGAGCCCGACGGCAAACACCGCATGAATGTCTGGCAGGGCACGTTCCCCACACGAAACACCGAAGCCGACGGCTACTTCGGCACCGCCCCGGCCAAAAGTTTTCGGGCCAACGCCTACGGTCTCTACAACATGACGGGCAATGTCTGGGAATGGTGCTGGGACTACTCGGACGCCGCCTACTATCGCGCCTCTCCCACTGAAAACCCCACCGGGCCCGCCGGCGGCGAGCGGCGCGTCATGCGCGGCGGCAGCTACCTGTGCCATGCCAGCTACTGCAATCGTTACCGCACGGACGCGCGATCCAGCAACACCCCTGACAGCGGCACCACCAACCTCGGCTTCCGTTGCGCCCGCGACGTCTCGCCCCCGCCCGATCCAGCTGGACTTTTCTCCGCTGCGCCACGCTCGCTCCATCCACCGACTGGACCTTTATACTGAGTATAACGGTTCACGTCCCTAGCTGTTACCCCCTTCCCGCTCAGCCCATCTCCCTCCCCTCACTCCCTATGTTCACCCTCGGCATCGATTACGGCACCAACTCAGTCCGCGCACTCGTCGTGCGTTGCTCCGATGGCGCAGAGCTCGGCTCTTGCGTCGTCCCTTATCCGTCCGGCCAACAGGGCGTGCTGCTGGACCCCAAGGACCACCATCTCGCGCGCCAACACCCCGGCGACTACCTGTTCGGTCTCGAAAAATCCGTGCGTGGAGCCCTCGCCAGCGCGAAAAAAACTCGTGGCTTCGACTCCGCCAAGGTCATCGGCCTCGGCGTCGACACCACCGGTTCGAGCCCGATTCCCGTCGACGCCCGCAACCGCCCGCTCGCCCTCGACCCCAAGTGGAAGAAAAATCTCCACGCCCAGTGCTGGCTCTGGAAGGACCATACGTCCCACCGCGAGGCCGCCCAGATCACCGCGCTCGCCGCGCAACACCGCCCTCACTTCATCGCCAAGTGCGGTAATATTTACTCCTCCGAATGGTTCTGGGCGAAGATCTGGCACTGCCGCAACGTGGCCCCGCAAGTCTTCGCTGCCGCCCACTCCTGGGTCGAACTCGCCGACTGGATTCCGTCCGTGCTCGCCGCGATCAATGATCCTTCGCTGGTCGTCCGCGGGGTCTGCTGTGCCGGCCACAAAGCCCTCTACGCCGACGACTGGGGCGGTCTGCCGGACAAAGCCTTTCTCGCCCTCCTCGATCCTTCACTCGCCGCCCTCCGCGACCGCCTCTACGAAAAAGCCCACGATGCCAATACCGCCGCCGGCGCGCTCGGTGCAGCATGGGCAAAAAAACTCGGCCTGCCGACCGGCATCCCCATCGCCATCGGCGAAATGGATGTCCACTACGGCGCGATCGGCTGTGGCGTCGCTGAAGGCGTGCTCGTCAAAATCATCGGCACGTCCACGTGCGATTGCGGGGTCGTCTCGGCGACGAAGACCGTCCGCGATATCCCCGGAATCTGTGGCATCGTGAAGGGCGCCATTCTGCCCGGCTTCTACGGCATCGAAGCGGGCCAGTCCGCCGTCGGCGATATTTTCAAATGGTGGGTCGAGGTCGTTTGCCAGGGCGACGGCGCGCTTCACGCGAAACTCACCGCCGAGGCCGCGAAACAAAAACCCGGGCAGTCCGGGCTCCTCGCCCTCGATTGGAACAACGGCAACCGCACCATCCTCGTCGACCAACTCCTCACCGGTCTGCTCCTCGGTCAAACGCTCTACACGACGCAAGCCGAGATCTACCGCGCCCTCATCGAAGCGACCGCGTTCGGCGCTCGCACGATTCTTGAGCGCCTCAAGGACTACGGCGTCCCCGTCGATCGCATCGTCTGCGCCGGTGGCATCGCGGAAAAAAATCCGCTGCTCATGCAGATCTACGCCGACATCACCGGTTGCACGATGCAAGTCTCCGGCTCCTCGCAAGCGTGCGCACTCGGTTCCGCCATCGCCGCCGCCGTCCTGGCCGGGGCGCATCAGGATTTCCCGACTGCCCAGAAAAAAATGACCTCGGTGCAGGCGAAAAAATACCGGCCCATTTCCGCCAACCGCAAAGTCTACGATCAGCTCTACGCCCTTTACCGCACGACCCACGACGCCTTCGGCGGCGTCAACCAATCCTCCGACCTCTCTCGCGTGATGAAAGATCTCCTCCTCCTCAAATCCGCCTCCGCCGGCTAAAAGCGGTGGCGGCGAGAGAGAGCCGCGAAACGGTCGCCCGACGTCGCGGCCCTGGCGTGGCACCGCGGTCCAGCCGCTGCACCGGTCGCGGGCCACGCACTGCCAGGCGGCCGCGCCAAACCGCGCGCAGGCCAGCGGCCGGCCGTCGCGGTCTTGCACCAGATAAGCGCAGGTTTTCGCCGACGGGACTGCGGAAGCTCCAATAAAGGTACCAACTGAGAGGGAACGGCGCGGGTGGTCCTCCCCGCTGACGAGCGGCGGTTACGGCGGCGGCGCGCATCGGCGGCGCGCCATTTTCACCGTTCGCCGGAGTTGATCACCCACGACGAGCTGAACGACGAACTGAGGGGTTATCCGGCAAACACTAAGTAATCTCTCTTCTTTAAATTCGGCGGTCTTGCCCAAACTTTGGGTATCGGACAACAACAACCGCCCAGCACCGAACAACTCCTCCTTTCTCTCCCTCTTCGATTCGAGCGCCCGATCCGCGTCTCGTCCGTAGACCACTCTCCCACCACCCATGAAAACAGCGCCCGAAACCAGTTCCCTTCCCCAGGACCGCGTAGTCACCCCGGCCGGGAACTTGAACATTTGGATTTTTGACGATCACCAGTGCTTTCGGGATCTGCTTTCTGATCACCTTTCCACGCTGCCCCAGACCTGGGTCGTCGGGTGCGGCGACGACCGGGCCAAACTGTTCGCGGCGGTCGACCGCCACGACGTCAACTTGGTGTTGCTCGACCTGCATCTCCCCGATACCGGAGGATTCGGCATCATGGAGACGATGATGCTCAGGGCGAGCCCTCCGGCTGTGGTCATCTTGAGCAGTGAGGTTACGCTCCACTCGGTCAACACCGCCATTCGTCTCGGCGCGGTCGGCTACCTTCAGAAGACGGCCGGACTCGACGAGATCGAAACCGCGCTCGGGCAAATTCGGCTGGGCGCCACCTATTTCGGCCAAGGAATCGCGCGAGAGATTGGCGCCGAAGTAAAGCGCAGGCTTGAGCGGCGCGGAAACTCGGACCTCACCACCCGCGAAGTTCGCCTGCTGTCCCGTCTGGCCCGTGGCGACAATGCCAAGGAACTGGGCGCGGCGATGAACATCTCCCCCTTTACCGTCTACAAAATGCGCACCGTGCTGATGGAAAAGATTGGGGTGAAAACCCAGCGCGAGCTGGTGGACTATGCTCTGCGCAACGGACTCATGGGCTGGCACCAGAGCGTCTAAACGGCGCCCAGCCCGCACCCGTCCAATCGTGACCCACCGCCTCCCGCTGACAATGAGAACTCCACCCGCACCCTTTCCCGGCGACATGGTCCCCGCACCGTTTTTGATTGTCGGAGCCGACGGGCGGGTCGTGGACAGCAACCCCTTGGCGCGGACCGCTCTCTCCCTCGTGGGCCCGCTCCTTCCGGGCTCCAGTTGGCACGATTTGCTGGGCGTGGAAGAAACCCGACGGTTCGAAGGCTTGGTTCAAACCCTCACTCCCGGAGACACCGCCACGGCCCATTTTCGCTTCGGCACGGGGAAACAAACGGTCTCCTTTCGGCTCAATGTGCTCCGCCTGGCCCGGGGGGCCTCCGTCACCCTGTACCCCGGCTTGACATCCTCGCTCAAAACACCGCTGTTTTTCGGGCAGGTTGACGCGCCGCTGCCGGCGGCGTTTCTCCCTACCCTCACCCACGGTCTGAAGTCGCACTTGGCGGCGGCCCGCACGGCCACTTTTCTGCTCACGAAACAATACAAGCCCCCCGCCTTGTCCAAAGAGCACCGGTGGCTGGCTGCGATCGGCGAATCCGTCGTCCAGTCGACCGCTTTACTCGATCAAGTCGAACTCCTGGACGCGACCGTGCTCAAAGAGGTGGTCCGACCTCCGGAGCCGACCGATGTTTCGGAGTGGTTGGGCCGGATGACCGAGCGGGCGAATCAAGCCCACCCCGGGACCACGGTCTCACTGACCGGTCGCAGCGCGGTGAGCGGCCGTTGGTGGTTGTGCACCGGCCTCATGGACACGGCGGTCGGATGCCTCCTCTCCAACGCCCTGAAATTCGCCCCGGCCGGAAGCCAGTCCTGCCTGAGTGCGACTGAGCTGGAGGATGGCCTGGAGATCGTGGTCTCCAACGAAGGTGCCGGCCTGCCCGATGACGAAGTCGCCCAGCTGTTCACCCCTTTCTTCCGCGGCACCAATGCCCGCCAGACTCCCGGCCTCGGTCTCGGTCTGGCCATCGCCCGTGCCGCCGTTCTCCGCCTCTACGGCACGATCTCCTACCGGGTTGCCCCGGGACCCCGGGTTGAATTCTCCCTCCGATTCCCGGCCAAAGCCGAACGCTAGTCTCCTGTTTTCACGATGAATCCTCCTCCAGGCCACCGCATTCTCCTCGCCGAGGATGACCCCATCTTGCGCCAAATGACCACCGACTTGCTCGAGCTCAACGGCTACCAAGTTACCATGGCTTCCGGGGGTGCGCGGGCGATCGAATCCTTCAACCTCGCCTGCCCCGACCTCGTCCTGGCGGACATTGCCATGGCGGAAGGCGACGGCTATTCGCTGCTCAAACACATCCGCACTCACCAGACCGCCGCTGACGTGCCGGTCATCTTCATGTCCGGAAAATCCGGCCTCGCGGACATCCGCGCAGGACTGCGGGTCGGAGTCGACGACTACATTCCCAAACCGTTTGACCCCGACGAACTGCTCCGATCGATCACCCTCCGCATCAGTCGTCGGGAGCAAAAACACCGCCTCGACGCATTGTTGGGCCGATCGCTCCATCACGACTTCCGCACGCCGCTCACCAGCATACTCGGTTTTGCCGCGTTGTTGAGCGCGGCCGCCGCGATGGGAAAGCCGATGCCCGCGGCCGAAGTCGCGGAAGCGGCGGAGATGATGCAACACTCGGCGGAGCAGCTCTTGGAGCTGATCGAACGGGTCGGCACCATCGTGGAGATCGCCAGCTCGAGTCCCAAGCTGGCCGAAACCTACCGCACCGTCACGACCGCCGATTGGCTGGCCGGCACCCGCCGAAACTGCGAGGCCGTCGCGCAAAAAATGGATCGGGCCCCGGATCTCGTCCTCGACCTCAACGATGTGCCGGTGCCGGTGCCGCTGGCTCATTGGCAGCTGACCTTGGCCCAGTTGGTCGAAACCGCCTTTGACGCCTCGCCCAAGGGGTTCCCGGTTCGGGTCACCGGTCGCTTGGAAGGCCACGCGTATCACGTCTCCGTGGACTGTGCGGCCGGCTCCCCGCCGCCGGCCGACGGCGCCGCGGTCGACCCCAAGGCTTCGTCTCTCCACTTTCCGGGACCGGGGATGGACATTGTGCGCCGCGTGGCAGCCCTCTCTTCCTCCGAGCTCAAAGTCTTGCCCACCGCCCGCGGGACGGCGATCCACTTGATTGTTCCGGTGGGACCGCGGAAATAGTCCCGCCGGCCTCTCGGCGTTTTTTACCCCATCGCCGCCGCTGCCCTACGAACCCATCCTGCCCGATCCCGCAGATCAAAAACCGCCGCAGGCACCACGATGATTGCTCCGTCGCCCACCGAGGTCGAACGCCTTGCCCAGCTCCAACGCTACGAAATTCTGGATACGGGCCAGGAAGACGTGTTCGACGACTTCACCATTCTGGCCGCGCAGATTTGCGGCACGCCCATTTCGCTCATCTCCCTCCTCGATGCCGAACGGCAATGGTTCAAGAGCAAGGTTGGCCTGACCGAAACCCACACCCCGCGGGAGCTGGCTTTCTGCGACCACGCCATCCGCACACCCGAGGTGATGGAAGTCCCCGATGCCACCCTTGATCCCCGGTTTTTCGCGAACCCTCTGGTGACGGGCGCCCCGGACATCCGGTTTTACGCCGGGTCGCCCCTCGTTGCCCCGGATGGCAGCCGCATCGGCACGCTGTGCGTGATCGACCGCGTCCCGCGCCGCCTGTCCGACGCACAGCGCGCCGCCTTGGCGCGGCTCGGGCGCCAGATCATCGTCCAACTGGAGCTGCGGCTGGCGCGGCGGGATCTCGAGGCCCGCATCGCCGGGGCCGAGCGGGCGGAGGCGCTCATGCGAGACACGCTGGCGCGCGCGACCGCCGCCGAACGCCGTACCGTCCGCGCGAACGACCTGCTCTCCGCGGTCCGCGAATTGCTCACCGGCCACCTCGTGCAAAACGGCCGCAAGGCCACCTTCGCCCGGCTGCTCCAGCTCCTGCTCGAATATACCGACAGCAACTACGGATTTGTCGCCGAGGTGCTGCACGATCCGGCCGGGCAGCCCTACCTCAAGACCCAGGCGATCACCAACATCGCCTGGAACGACGAGATGCGCGCCTTTTTCGACCAACATCACGCGCAGGGCCTCGAGTTCCGCAATCTGCAGACCCTCTTCGGCGCCGCCCTCACCACCGGCCAAACGGTGATTTCCAACTCGCCCGCCACCGATCCCCGCCGGGGCGGCCTGCCCCCGGGTCACCCTCCGATGAATGCCTTCCTCGGCGTGCCCATCCGGCACGGCGGTAAGATGATCGGCATGGTCGGCGTCGCGAACCGGCCGGACGGATACGACCCGGCCATCGTCGAGCTGCTCGAACCGCTGTTCTCCGCCTACGCCACCATCATTCATGACGTGCGCATGGCCGACCTGCGCGAGGAAACCCAGCTGAAGATCGGCCGGCTGAACCAGGAACTGCAGGACCGCGCCGACCGCCTCGACCAGGCCAACCAGGCCCTCGCCGAACGCGACCAACTCCGCCAGCTCTCCCTCGAAAACGCCTCCGTCCGCCTGCAGCACCTCGCCGCCATGGACGCGGCCAGCGACGGCCTCGCGCTGCTCGACGCGGCGGGCCTCTACACCTACGTCAACACCGCCCATGCCACCATGTTTGGCTTCGCCTCTGGCGCGGAATTACTGGGCCAGAACTGGCGCATCCTCTACGACGCCGACGAACTCACCCGGATCCAGACCGAAGTCTTCCCCGAGCTGGGCGCCCGCCGCCACTGGCACGGCCGAGCCCGGGCCCGCCGCCTTGACGGCACGCACTTTCCGGAGGCGCTCACGCTCACGCTCACGCCGGACGGCGGGATCATCTGCGTCTGCCGGGACGACACCAGCGCCGTGGAATCGGAGCAAAAGATCCAGGCCCTCTCCTGCGGATTGGAAACCCGCGCGCAGGAACTGATGAAGGTCAACCGCGAGCTTTCCGACTTCGCCCACGTCGTTTCCCACGACCTGAAGGCCCCCCTGCGCGGCATCGGCTCGCTCTCCAACTGGCTGCAGCAGGACTATGCGGCCAAGCTCGGGCCGGAAGGCGCCGAGCAGCTCCAGCTGATCGGCGGCCGCGTGGCCCGCCTCAGCGGCCTGATCGACGGCATCCTCAGCTACTCCCGCGCGGGCCGCACCCCCCGCAGCCAGACCGTCGTCTCGCTGGACGTGCTGGTGCAGGGCACCCTCGAGATACTCGCGCCGCCCGCCCACATTGCCGTCACCGTGGCGACTGCGCTGCCCCAGATCAGGATGGACCCCACCAAGGCGCAGCAGCTCTTCCAAAACCTGCTGTCCAATGCGGTCAAATACATGAACAAACCCTCCGGCCGGGTCACCGTCAGCTGCGTCGCCGCCGACCGCTTCTGGCATTTCTCCATCGCGGACAACGGCCCGGGCATCGAGGAAAAATACTTCGAACGCATCTTCCAGCTGTTCCAAACCCTCGCGCCGCGCGACGAGGTCGAGTCGACCGGCGTCGGCCTGGCCGTCGTCAAAAAGATCGTCGAAACCGAGGGCGGCCGGATCTGGATCGAGTCCGTCTTCGGCCACGGCGCCACCTTCCATTTCACCCTCCCGTGCGACGAACCCGCCTGAGGCCGCCGCCCGCTCCCCCCCTTGAACGCCCATCACTCCATCCTCCTCATCGAAGACGACCGCATCGACGCCATGACCGTCACGCGGGCCCTGCGCGACCTGGGCTCGACGAATCCGCTCCATCACGTGACCGACGGTGAAAAGGCGCTGTCCTTCCTCGTGGATCCGGCCAGCCCGCGCCCGATGCTCATCTTGCTCGACCTGAACATGCCCCGGATGAACGGGGCCGAATTCCTCGCTGTCATCAAGGCCGACGACCTGTTCCGGGCGATTCCTATCGTCGTCCTCACCACCTCGCAGGAGGATCGCGACCGGTTGCGCGCCTTCGACCTCAGTGCCGCCGGCTATATCGTCAAACCCGTCGACTACACCCAGTTCGTCAACGTGATGCGCACCGTCCTGGATTATTGGACCACGAGTCAAACGCCGCCCATCTGATGCCTACCACCTCTCCCAAAATCCGCCTGCTGCTCATTGAGGACGACGCCATCGATCGCCAGGAATTCACGCGTTTCGTGCGCGAGCGGGACCTCCCCTACGAGGTCACGGTGGCACTGAATCTCAGCGAAGCCCGCCGGCACTTGGCCGCGACGACCTTCGACATCGTCGTCGCCGATCATCAACTCCCCGACGGCACGGCGTTCGATTTGTTCAACACCCGCGAAAGCTGGGTCGATCAAATTGTGATTTTGGCCACGGGGGCGGGCGACGAGGATACGGCCGCCCGCGCCTTGCGGGCCGGAATGCGGGACTACTTGATCAAGGACCAGCAGCGCACCTATCTCCGCCGCCTGCCCCAGCAGATCGACAGCGCGCTCACGGAGCGCCGACTCCTTCGCCAAGTCCGGGAAAGCGAGGCCCGCCTGCGGGATCTGTTCGACGGAACCACCGACCTCATCCAAAGCGTGGCGCCCGACGGCCAGCTCCTGTTCGTGAACCGGGCTTGGCGCGAGACGCTCGGCTATACGCTCCAAGACGTCGGGGGCCTAAACTTCTTCGCAGTGATCGATCATTCCAGCCTGGCCCATTGCCAGACCATCTTTGGACAGCTGCTGGCGGGACAAGACGTCGGCCCGTTGCAGTTGAAGCTGCGGACCAAAGAGGGCCGCGCCGTCTCGCTGGAGGGCCGGGTGACGGTCCGACGCGAAGACGGCAAGGTGATCTCCAGCCGGGGGATCTTTCACAACATCACGGACCTCGCCCTCGCGGAGTCCGCCGCGCGCCTCGCGAACCAGCGGCTGTCGGACCTCCTCTCGGTGAGCAGCGCGGTGATCTTCACCTGTGCCGCCGAACCGCCCTTCGCCGCCACCTTTGTCAGCCCCAGCTCCAAGCTGGTTTGGGGCTATGAGCCTGCGCAGTTTGGTCAGCCGGGTTTCTGGGCTGACCAGATCCATGCCCATGACCGGGCCCGCGTGCTGGAAGGTCTGACCCAGACGGCGGTCTTGGGCAGCTGCACCCAGCGCTATCGCTTTCGCCGCAGCGATGGCGTGTGGCGCTGGGCGCAGGATGACGTGCGCCTGGGTGCGGTCGAGGGCTCCACCGCGAAGCAACTCGTCGGCGTCAGACGGGACATCACCGACGAGGTGACCAAGGACGCGACGATCCGCTCGTTCCAAGACCGGACGCTGCGCTTTCAAGCGGTGCTGCTGGTGTTGCATAATCGCGAATCCGCCGCCTTCGAGGACCTCATCCGTTCCGCCATTGAACTGGCGACCACCGCCCTGGACGTCTCGTCAGCGAGTCTGTGGTTTGGGGACCCGCAGCGCGATCAGATGGCGCTGCTCACCGGCTGTCGCATCGACGGACCTTCCCATCAGCCAGGTACCCAGCTGCCGGTGCAGCGCTTCCCGCAATTCTGGGAGGCCCTTTGCGCCGGGCCCGTTCTGCAGATCGACGACGTCATCGTTCATCCCTGCACCGCCGGCATCGCGGGTTCACCCCTCGCGCCGGACTCGACCCAGGCCCTGGCGGGTGCGCGGCTCCAATTCGACGGCCGGCCAATCGGCGGTCTCGTGTTCACGCGCACGGCCGCGCATCCCGCCTGGGCGGTGGACGAGGTGAAATTCGTGCAATCGATCGCGAACACCATCATGCTCGCGTTCGAACAGGACAAACGCCGCGGGGCCGAGGCCGCCGAGCGGGAAATGCGGTCGCATTTGGAAGAATTGGTCGATTCGCGCACCGCGGCGCTCCAGGAATCCGAAGGACGGTTCCGCCAACTCGCGGAAAACATCCAGGAAATCTTCTACATCGTCGACGTGCCCAGCGGCAATTTCGTCTACGTGTCCCCCGCCTTTACCGTGCTGTTCGGCCGGACCGCGGAGGCACTCCTGCAGACGCGCCAAACGTGGTTTGACGCGGTCCATCCCGAGGATCGGGAGCGCGTCCAGGAATCCATTGCCCATCGCTCGTCGGGGGCGACGGGCGTCGAATACCGCATCGTCCATGTCGATGGCCATACCCACTGGGTCCGGGATCGCTCGTTTGCCGTCAAAGATGGCCAGGGCCGCGTTTACCGCCACACCGGACTGGCCGAAGACATCACGGAACGGAAAAACTCCGAACAGGCCATTCTGCGCCGCCAACGGATGGAAAGCCTCGGCACACTGGCCAGCGGCGTCGCCCACGATCTGAACAATGCCCTCGCGCCCATCTCCCTCGGCGCTCATCTCCTGCGCAAAAAATATCCCAAGGAGGATCGCATCATTTCCGGCATGCAGGCCAGTGCCCAGCACGGCGCCAACATGGTCCGGCAACTCCTCACGTTTGCGAAAGGGATCGACGGCGAGCGGACCGCCCTCAGCACGCTGCACCTGTTCAGCAATCTCGCGACGCTGATCGAGTCGACCTTCCATCGGAACGTCACCCTGAGGGTGACCTGCCCGCCGGATATCCCCCCCGTCTTTGGCGACGAAACGCAATTGCACCAAGTGCTCCTGAATCTCTGCGTCAACGCCCGGGATGCCATGCCCGACGGCGGGACCCTCGAACTGGATGCCTTCACCCGGCACGTCGACCAAACCTATGCCAGCACCATCCCCGAGGCTAGACTGGGCGAATATGTGGTTTGGCAGGTGGCGGATTCGGGCGAGGGCATTCCGCCCGCCGTCTTGGAACGGATCTTCGATCCCTTCTTCACCACCAAAAGCCCGGACAAAGGCACCGGCCTCGGGCTTTCCACCGTCGCCGGCATTGTCCGCAGTCACGGCGGGTTTGTGCGGGTGGCGTCCTCTCCCGGTCAGCGGACGATCTTCTCCGTGTTTTTGCCGAGCGCCCTGGAGCGGAGCCGTGCCACACCCGTCCGCGCCGTGGATCCGACCGCCCCGCTCGACGGCGAGGGCCGCACGATTTTGGTCGTCGACGACGACCAGTCCGTCCGGGAAGTCTCGGCCGCCGTGTTGCATGAGCTGAACTTTAACGTGATCACGGCCAACGACGGCACCGATGCCTTGATCCGCGTCGTGGAAAACCGGGCGGTGCTGCGCGGCGTGGTCACCGATCTCAACATGCCACACATGGACGGGCTCAAACTGGTGCGGACGCTCAAGCACATGCTGCCGGGCATTCCCGTGGTGGTCTCCAGCGGCCGGGTCGACGAAAAACAAGCGCATGAACTGGCCGTTCTGGGCGTGGTCGCGGTGCTCCATAAGCCCTTCGACGAGGTCACGTTCGCCGCCGCGATTCGCCAGCTCATGGGCCCACCCCCGCCATAAGCAGCGCTCCTCCGCTGTTCCGGCTCGCGCCCGCCGCTGCGGCGGGGCCACGCGGTGTGCACCCTCTCGCTGTCTACCCCCTGTTCCAATCACCCCTCTACGCTCCATCACTTGAAATCACTCGTCTTTGCGCAGTCCGACTATCTGGGGTTTTTACTGCTCGGTCTCACGCTCTTCGCCGCCGTCGAGGTGACGCTGCGGCGCCGCCGTGGCGGTACACTCCCTTGGTCCGTCTGGGCGGCCGTCGGCCTCCTGCTCGGCCTCGCCTGGTGGCCCGCCAAGCTCGCCCGTGACCGGGCCCACCATGAAGTTTCCCAGCAAATGGGCGATATCGCCCCCGTCTTCGCCGACATCTTTGAGCAATTGGGGCACAGTCGCATCACCTTGGAGACGCCCGCCGACGACCCGCTCTATCTCCGGTTGATCGAAACCCAGATCCGGCTCCTCCGCGTAACGCCGACGGTGAATGACGTCTACACCATGCGCCGGCAGCCCGACGGCAAGGTCGTGATCGTCGTCGACTCCGAGACCGACTACGATCGCAATGGGCGGATCGACCAGGAGCGCGAGAAGCGCACCCCGATCGGCTTCGTCTACGACCACGTCGATAGCGGCTTGCAGCTCGCCCTG
>CAMBVX010000014.1 GCA_945871085.1 Opitutus sp. GAS368
CCCTGCCACGCGTAGTTGATGCCGCCGCGGCCGGGATCGTAGCTGAAACCCAGGTTCGGCCCGAGGGCGACGGCGAACGATGACGGACCGCAGTCGGGCAGCATCGTGCGATGGACGAGCACGGAGCCGGTCGAGGGCGGAGCGGCCGGGAGCGGTCGCGCGAGGGCGAGGAGAAGAGCGACCAGCAGCCGCGCCCGGAACCGCGCGGGCACGGCTGGCCGCGAGAGACGAGACCTGGGAGCGACGGGCTCCAGCCCGGCCTTGGTGCGCGACCAGCCGGGCTGGAGCCCGGCGCTCCCAGGGGCGGCCGTGGCGGAGTCGTCGTGTTCGGTCATGGGAGGCAGGCTCAGACTTCGATCAGAACGTGCCCTTCACCCCAATCGCGAACTGCGTGCCATTGTTGTTGTCGACGCGGAACTTCGCGTACTCGGGCGTCTGCGGGCCGTAGGCCCAGTCGGTGAAGTATTCGTTGAAGACATTGCGCACGTTGGCGAAGAGACTGAGCCGCGACCGGAAGAGATACTCGATGTTCAGGTCCATCGAGGTGCGGGCCTGCCGAAAGGTGTAGGCGCCTGCGCCCATCGTGGCCACGGGGGCCCTTTGCGATTCGCCCTGGTAAGTCCATTGGGCCATCACGGTGAACGGCCGGCGGGCGAAGGTGAGGCCCCAGTTGAGCGACTCCGGCACGAAGCCGCGCCAGTCCGCCTCGCTGTTGCCCTTCAGCTCGAGCTTGGTGCCGTTGACGAAGGCCTGGAACTGCCGGCCCCAGTTGCCGGCGAAGGCGAGGGAGTGCCTGACGTTGAATTCCATGCCGGACACGCGGGCATCTCCGGCGTTGACCCGGGTGTTCAGCGTCCAGCCGAGGAAGCGCGGATCGAGGCCGAACTGCTCCAGGTCGGCCGCGGTGGCGATGCGGGCGATTGCGCCGAAGAAGCCGGAGATATCCTTGCGGAACGCGCCGACGCTGAAGAGGCCGCCGGCGTCGGTGTAGTATTCGAAGGAGAGGTCGAAGTTGTCCGCGGTCCACGGTTTCAGTCTGGTATTGCGGATGCTGATACTGCCGGGAATCGCCAGCGGATTGGTTTCCAGGTCCACGTCCGCTTCGCTGATCGTGGAATTCGGGATGATTTCGGTGAAGTTCGGGCGGCCGTAGGTCTTCGCATACGCGAAGCGGGCGAGCAGCTTCTCCGTGGCGTTGAAGGTCAGGTGCGCGCTGGGGTAGTAGCCGTCGTAGGACCGCGACGCCCGGTAGCCGCGTTCCGCGCGGGTGAGATTGAGTTCCTGCATCGAGCCCACGTCGCCGGCCTCGGTCCTGCGGATCCGCGCCCCTGTGGTGGTGCGGGCGAAGGTGCCGTTGGCGTTGCGCACCCAGACCGCCGCGGGATCGAGGAGCGGGCCCACGCCGTCGGTCTCCGTGTTTTCGTAGCGCACGCCGGTCACGAGCTGCAGTCGGTTCTGGAAGACCCGCACCGTGCCCTGGACGTAGCCGGCGGTCACTCTCTCCTCGATCGCCTCCGACGTGGTGATTTCGGACGTGCGGTTCGCCACCTCCTGCGCGGGGGTGGACGTGAACAGGCTCCGGTTCTTCTCCCACGCCTGGTAAGCGATCTTCGGCGAGGCCCACGGGATGTTCCGGTCCGCGAACGGCGAACGGGTGGAGTAGATTTGCGCGGCGAACGGAGCGGGGGACAGGCTGCCGCCCTGGCCGTTGTAGGTGTACGTGTAGGTCGGCCGCCGGCTGTCGCGCTCCTGCGAGCGGTACGCGCCGCCGAGTTCCAGCGAGGCGGGCACCGGCAGGAAACCGAGCGCGCGCCGGACGCCGAGGTCGGCGCTCTTCATGATGTCGACGTTGTTGCGGATCTGGCCCGTCGTCGCGGTGTTAAGCTGATAACTGTTGATGTCGTGCAGATCGACCTCCTGGTTGGCGGCGTTGAACGCGCGGACCGTGTCGGGTCGAGGGGCGCCGAGGCCGCTGAAGACGAGGCGGACGGGCTGGGCCAGCGTGATGCCGAGATTGTTGAAATGCGGGTAGCTCTCGATCGCGTTGTTGTAGCCGTGGGATTTCGAGTGGGCCGCGCCGGCGACGATGCGCCAGGTGCCGTCGTCGAGCCGGTAGCGCAGGCTCTCGGACAGCAGCGTCTGCGTGATGTGGTGATGGCCGCCGGCCATCGCGACCACGCCGCGCCCGAAGGCGCCGTTGGTGCTGTCGGGCGTGAAGGTCAGCGGCGCGCCGCCCGCGACGGTCGAGGTGCCGACCGTGCCCGCGTTGAACGTCCAGTTGTAGTTGGCGTTGTCGTCGCGGAAGCGGCTGGCGAGCAGATTGAACGTGAGCACCGAATTCGGCGTCACGCGCCAGTCGACCTTGCCCGAGGCCGCCTGGCGGTGGATGTACTTCGGGGCGTCGATGAACTGATATGATTGCAGATAGGGCCGTTCCGGCGTGGCGCCGGTGCCGGTGCCCGTGCCGCTCCACGTCATCGTATCCAGATCCTGGACATTGTAGGCGATGTTGCTGGCGGCGTTGAGGACAAAGCCGAAGTTTTCGTTCACGGGCTTCGTATAGGTGATGTCGAGGCCCGGGATCGCCTTGAAAGTCTTCTCTTCGTAGGGAAACGGCGTCCGCTTCAGGGTGAAGTCCTCGCCGTTCATCGAGAGGTAGGTGCGGTAGCGGAACTCGGCGCGATTCAGCTCGAACGCGCTCTTGCTGATCATGTTCACCGAGCCGCCCATCGAGTCGGCCGGCGAGGAGGGCAGCGGCACCTTGGTGATCTCGACGCGGGCAATGCTGTTGATGTTGACGCCCTTGAAGTCGAAGGCGCGCGTGTTGCCGGCGTTGGCGGCGTGCGCGACCTGCGCCCCGTCCATGCTCACGTTAGTCAACGCGGCGTCGAGGCCGCGCACCGCGACTTGGTTCGCGTTGCCATCGCCGCCTTCGACGATGGTGATGCCCGGGATGAACTTCATGAGCTCGGCGACGTTGCCGGCGGTCACGTCGCCATGGGTGTCGGAGGAAACGACGTTCTTCAGGTTGGCGGCGAAGCGCTGTTCGTTGATCGCGAGCGCCTGGCCTTCCATTTCGCGCGAAGTGGCGACGACAAAAGAGTCGAGCCGGACCACGCCAGGGTCGGCGCCGTAGCGGGCGACGTTGGTGAGCCCGACGTTCAGGGTGGCGGGTTGGGCCGGCCGGATGTCGACCGGCGATTGTTTCGGGTCGAGGCCGGTATAAACCACTTCGACCACGACGGAGCCGGTCGGGACGCCGGCCAGCGAGTAGCGGCCGGTTTCGTCGGTGAAGGCGACGAGGTCGGTGCCCCGGACCGTGACGCGGGCGTTGTTGAGGTACTGGCCGGTGGCGCTGTTCTGCACGCGGCCGGAAAGGGTGCCGGTGTTGACGGCGGCGGTGGCGTCGGCGGCCTGCGCGCCGGCCGCCGGACCGAGCGCGAGGGCGAGCCAGGCGCCGAATATGCCGAGAGGATTACGGTTACGCTTCATGGTGGGGGAGGAATCTTCAGCTTGCGGGTTCGGTCGATGATCAGAGGGGGAAGAGGGGGATGGGCGGCGACGGCTGACAATCAGGGCGCCGCTCGCGGCGTCCTGCGCGGCCTCAAGGGCCGAGCCCGCAAGCATCCGGTCGAGCGCGTCGCGCGGCGTGAACTCGCCGCGCACGGCATTCGTCGTCTCGCCGCGGACGCGATCGACGAGATAGACGATCGGCGTGCCGGCGGCGGCCGCGAACTGCTTGAGCGTGTCGGCGGCGTCGCCGCGGGGGAGGTTGAAGGCCCGCTTCTCAGCAGCGGCGGTCGCCGTGGTCGTCGCGCCAGAGACGGCGCTGCCGCAAAGGGCAACGACGGCGAGGGGCGCGGAGACGTGGGGTGACAACATGCGGAGGAGCAGAACTACTCCAGTAACGCAGCGGCGGACGAAAAGACCTAGTCGCGACGGAAAGATTTTTTTCAGGGCGCGAAACGCGCGGGGGGGGGCAGATGGATCGCCACGTCGCTGCGCTCCTCGCGATGACAATGAGGGAAGGGCGCGCTGCGCGGGGGTCCGAAAGAATGCAAAAGCACGGGCTGAAGCTCCGTGCTACGGTGGGGGCCACGCTGGGGTTGCATGGCGGAGATCAGCGGGCGCGGCGGAGGTGGATTTCGGTTTCGCCGCGGCGCTCGCCGACGATTTCGCCGTCGCGTTCGAGGAGGCGCACGAAGACCTCGGCCTCATCGAGGGCGAAGGTGCCGCCGATGCGGCGATCGGCGAGTGGTTCGTCGGCAATCAAAAGTTGGATACGGCTGCGGGCGTTGAAGCGGGCGATGACGTCGGCGAGCGGGGCTTCGGCGAAATCGGCGAGGCGGCTTTGCCAGGCGAGCGCGGCGCGGAGGGTGGCGGGATCGACTTGCTCGACGGTGGGAGGGGGGGCGTGGTGCGGGAGAACGATGCGCTGGCCAGCGGAGACGAGGGGCGCGGATTCGGCGGCGGAGGAGGCCGGGCCGGATTGGCCCACGCGGACTTTGCCCTCGGTGACGGTGACCTCGATGTCGCCGCCGGCGATGTAGCGGACGTTAAACGCAGTGCCGACGGCGCGGACGGCGATGCCGCCGGCGCTCACGATGAAGGGGCGCGCGGTGTCGTGGGCGACGGCGAAGTGAGCTTCGCCGGACTCGAGTTGCACGTGGCGTTCGGCGGCGGTGAACTGCACGCGCACGGCGCTGGCGGCGTTGAGTTCGAGCGTCGAGCCGTCGTCGAGGCGCGCGCGTTCGTAGCCGGCGACGGTGGTCGTGAAATGGATTTCGGGCGAAGGCTGCAGCGCGCGCCAGCCGACGAAAGAGCCGAGCGCGAGCGCGGCGGCGAGGCCGGCCCACGCGAGGGAGCGCGACCGGCTTCGGGGCGCCAGCGCTAGAGCGGGTTGTTCGGCGGTCGCCGGTGGAAACGCCACGACGGGAGCGGCGCGGTCGAAAGCGGTGTTGATGTCCATGCGAAACTCGGGGAGTTCGCCGAGGAGTCCGAGCGTTTGCTCCAGGCGGGCGACGGTGGCGGCATGGCGGGGATCGGTGCGGAGCCAGTGGGCAAATTCGCGCTCGCGGGCGGGCGAAAAACCGTCGTCGCGCGCGGTGAGCCACGCGATCGCGGCGTCTTCGATGGCGGCGGAGGAAGAATTGGTTTTCACGAGGGCTCCTTCATTGCGGGTGCGGCGTCGACGAGGCCGCGGGCTTCGAAAAAGCGGGCGCAGTCGCGGACGCCCTTGAGTAAGTGGCCTTTCACGGTGCCGAGGGAAATATTGAGGCGGTCGGAGATTTCCTTGCCGGAGCAGCCGTCGAGGTAGCGGAGGAGCATCACCTCGCGGCAGCGTTCGGGGAGGGCGCGCATCGCCTCCGTGAGGGTTTCGCGGCGGTGGCGGCGCTCCATGGTCTCGACGACGGTGGGTGGGGCGTCGAGGAGGGGGAGTTCGATGAGGTCCTCGTGGTCCGTGAGGGATTCGTGGGGGTGGACGTTGCGACGGCGGAAGAGGTCGATGGCGGCGTTGCGCGCGGTCGTGAAGAGAAAGGCTTTCGGGTGGGTGAGCCGGGCGGGGTCTGCGACGCGCAGGACGCGCACGTAGGTTTCCTGCACGAGGTCATCGTGGTCGGGGAGCGAAGGGAAGCGCTTCGAGAGATAGGCGCGGAGAGCAGGCTCGTGGGGTTGCACGTGCTCGGAAAACCAGCGGGCCTGTTCGGCGGAAGACATTCGGGGTTGTGCCTCCGGCGGGGCCGAAGGTTCGGCTGGTTTTATCGGCCGCGGCGCAGTGGCTGTCGAGTGGGTTTACGGGTGAAAACCGGCTCAAAAAATTATTTTCACATGGGACCAGGTCCGAATCGATGGAGCTGCGTCTAAGCGCAGGCGGGGGGGGGGGGGGGGTGGCCCATGCGCATTAACCGAAAGAAAAACACCCCCTGCTTGTCATTGCGCGGAGCAGGCAGAGCTTGCGTGGGGGAGGCGATGAACACCTAGGATTGTCGTCGCGAGGAGCGAAGCGACGTGGCGATCCATCTGATTTTTCAGTTGGATTGCCAGGCCCGCCGAGTCGGGCGCGCAATGACAAACCCGATGAGTTCATTAGCGGCGAGCGCAGCGACGACGCAATCCATCGGGAATCCTCCGTGGATTGCCGCGGTCGGCTGAGCCTCCCTCGCAATGACAATCAACAGGCGCGGCTTTAGGTCAGCGCATAGGGGTGGTAGGCCCCTGGGATTTCGGAGGAACGACACAAGAACGCCCGTCCGGTGAAGGACGGGCGTGGTGGGATCGAAAGCACGGGCTGAAGCGCCGTACTACGGGAGGGCGGGATCAGAGATCGAGGCTGGTGGTGAAGACAAATTTGCGGGGCTCTATGTAATAGAAGCCGTCGCGGTAGTTGCGGCCGGCGAGCGTGCGGATGCCGGTGTAGTAGGGATCGTTGTAGTCGAGGAGGTTGTTGATGTTGAGTTGGAGGCGCACGTTGCGATTGCGGAGCTTGAGGTTGTAGCCGGCGGTCGCGGTGACGGTGTAGTAGGCGGGGGCTTTGAGGTAGTCGAAGGCGTTGGTGACTTGATTGCCGATGATGCGGCGGCCGACGAGGGAAGCACCGCCGCCGAGGCTGAGGCCTTTGACGCGACCGGATGTGAACGAGTAATTGCCGAAGACATTGGCGGTGTAGTCGGCCTGATTGTTGAGAGCACGGCCTTCGTTGCCGCTTTGGATGCGGGTGCGGAGCGCGGCGATGTCGGAGTTGATCTGCCCGATGTTGGTGGTCGTGGGCGCGGTGAGCGCGGCGGTCCAAACGGGGAGGTTTTCGGTGAAGTAGGCGATGGTGTCGGGGAGCGCGTTGGACTGTTTCGTGGCGGGGGTGCCGAAGCCGCCACGGAGGCGGAAGTTCTTTGTGAGATTCGCGACGAGATCGAGTTCGTAGCCCTGCGAGGAAATGTCAGACGTGTCGCGATAGGCGGTGGGGAAAGTGCGATCGGTGCGCTGGATGTTATTCCAGATGCGGTTGATTTCGGTGACGCCGAAACCGGTCACGCGATTTTTCTCGGTGGTGTCGTAGTAGCCGAGAGAACCGACGATGGTGCCTTCGCGGAGGCGGAAGCGGAGGCCGCCGGAGTAGCCGAGGCCGCTGGTCTGATCGAATTGCTTGAGGAAGAGACTCGGGTCGCCGGCGCCGATGGGGTTGAAGGTTTCGGAGACGTTGGCGTAGACGCCGAGCGACGGGATCGGGAAGTAGGTGAGGCCGCCGGAGAAGACGTCGGTCTTGAGGGTCTTCTGGAGGATGGCGGTGGTGGCGGGGCGGCCGGTGGTGGCGCTGAAGGAACCGACGGCGTATTCGTAGCTCTGGTAGCTGTCGCGGCGGAGGCCACCGACGACGGTGATACGCTCGTCCCAGATCTTCGCGACGGTCGCGAGCTGGAGCGTGTCGAGTTGCTGGCGCTGGCTGCGGTAGCGGGTCGGGACGTTTTCCCAGGTGATCGTCGCGGTGTCGGCGGGGCGCTGCGGCACAGTCCGGAGATTGTCGATATACTGACGGAAGAAATATTGGTTGGCGCCGTTGGTGAGGAGCGGGACGGCGGCGTTGTTGTTGCGCATCCAGCGTTGATCGAGGGCGTAGAAGTATTCGACGCGACGGCTGGCCATGGCGTTGACGGTTTGTTTCCACCAGGAGATCGGCAGATCGTAGGCGGTGACGAGGCGGTTGTCGTAGTGGCGGTTGTCCTGATCGGCGGTGGCGGGGCCGACGTCGGCGTAGAGTTTGCCGAACTGGGGATTGGTGGCGCCGCCAGGGAGGGTGGAGTTGATGTCGCGCTGGAGCGTGCCGAAGCTGGGGGCGAAGGTGAAACGCTTGTAAGTGGCAAACTGGGACGCGAACTCGGAGAAGAGGCCGGGCGCCCACTGGTGCTGATAGAAGCCGGCGAAGAGGTGGCGGCGGGTGTCGCCGTAGGCGTTGGAGGGCTGAAGGCTCAAGTCGCGCGGGATGACGGGGAGATTCGCGACATAGTCGGCCTTGCGCGGATCGATGGTGAAGCTGCTGCCCTGGGTCTGGCCGAAGTTGAGGAGATTCACGAAGCCGACGCCGGGGAGATCTATGAGGCGGTCGGTGGTGAAACGGCTGACGCCGACGGCGCCGGTGGGATTGGTGGTCTGCGCGCCGGGCCAGGCGACGCCGTTCCAGAGGGAGAGGCTGTCGGTGAAGTTTTGGCGCGCGTAGTTTTGTTTGAGGTCACCGGTCTCGACTTCGAGGCGGAGCTCGCCGCGTTTCCACGGGCGGTAGGTGGCGGCGACGGTGCCGCCGACGAGATTGCGGAACGAGGTGTCGATCCAGGTGCGGTCGCCGGATTTCACGAGGTTGACGCGGAGGGCGGCGTCGCGACCGAACGAGTAGTTGGCGTCGACGGTGCCGCGGAGGGAGCCCGCGGAGTCGCTGCGGAGGCTGAGCTCGACGAAGCGGCGGCCGGGCTTGGCCTGCTTGGTGACAGTGTTGATGACGCCGCCGACGATGCCATCGCCGAAGAGGAGGGCGTTGGGGCCGCGGGCGCTCTCGACGCGTTCGACGTTATAGAAATCGAGCGTGTTGTTGTGCTTGAAATAATTGCGGGTGGGGAAACCGCCGCCGAGGCCGCGGAAGTTGTTTTGCGCGCCGAAATCCTGGCCGGCGGGCATGGTGGCGTACGTGTTGGTGAGGTAGGCGGACGCCTCGAGGTAATCGGTGGCGCCGATGTCGTTGATGAAGTCGCGCGTGAGGACGGTGATGTCGCTCGGGGTTTTGAGGAGTTCGGTGGAGAGGCGACCGGCGAGGAGGGAATCGGCAGCGATGTAGCCCCGGTCCTTTTCGGTATTTACGGTGAAGGGCGAGAGCACGAGGGTTTCCTCGGTCGCGGCGGGTGCGCGGGTCGCAGTCGGCGCGGTCTGAGCGCAGAGTGCGGCGCCGGTGGCGAGCCAGGTGGGCAGGGCAAGGAGGCGGCGCAGGCGCGCGCCGGGGTGGCGGGTGGTCATAGGGAGTTCAGGCCGTCGCGAGCACGAGGACCACGCGGAGTGCTGGGTCTTCGGGTTCGGGGTGGGCGCAGGTTGGGTGTTCAGGGCGGACGCTAACGGACCACGGTTGACGGCGGAAGGGCCATGAAATTCACATCGTTCGATGAAAACCACTGCTGCCACGATGCGGGACGTTGCCGGGCGGGCGAAAGTCTCCACCTCGACGGTGTCGCTGGCGCTCCGCAACAGTCCGCTCGTCGCGGAGGAAACCCGGGCCCGGATCCGGGCGGTGGCCGACACTCTGCGCTACAAAACGCACCCGCTGGTGGCGGCGCATATGCGCAGCCGGCGCAAACCCAACGCGGGTGCGTCTGCCCCGGTGCTGGCGATCGTGGATACGCAACGGCGGCGCCATGGCTGGCGGGACAATCGCACGTTCATGGTGCGTCAGATGCTCGCCGGAGCCAAAGCACGGGCCGCGGAACGGGGCTATGAGACGCGGGAATTCTGGCTGCACGAACCGGGCCTGTCGCACGCGCGCTTCAGCGAGATGCTGCACGCACGGGGGATTCATGGAGTGCTCATGGGGCCGAGCGGCGATCTCCAGTTGGAACTTGAGCTGACGTGGGAATGGTTTTCGGTCGTGCGACTCGGCTCGGCCCGCGTGACACCGGCTTTGCACCGGGTGGTGGCCGACCAATTTCACGCCGGAATGCTCGCAGCGCAGAAAGCCTACGAGGCCGGATTTCGCCGACCGCTCTTGCCGGTGCGCGAGGCCTTCAGCGTCGCGCACGACCGCCGGTTTGAGGGTGGGTTTCGAACCGGGTGGTCGAATTTGCCCGGCACGCGGGCGGTGCCACGCACGGTGACGGAGGGATTTCTCGACGCGGCCACGCTCACGCGCTGGATGCGGGAGTATCGGCCGGATGTGATCGTCGATTCCGACGAGCGTCATGTGCTGGATCTGCTCGCCGCGGGCGGATGGCGCGTGCCGGAGGAGGTCGGAGTGATCTCACTGTGCGTCGACCGGCAAGGCGGACCGCTGAGTGGCTGCGTGCAAAATGGCGGGGCGATGGGGCTCGCCGGGATCGATCAACTCGTCTCGCTGGTCGAGCGTAACGAAACCGGCCTGCCCGTGGCGCCCGTGACGCTTGCGACGAATGTGGCCTGGAATGACGGCACGACGGTGGCCATCGGACTGCGGTGACGGGGCGAGGAGGGGCGAACGCCCGATATTGCTCTGCTGTTGTCGAAACACCACGCGCTCACGCTCGCAGCTACCGGCAGTCAAAAACTCAACTGACGTTGGTATAATACCCGGGCGAAGCAGGCGCCGGATGGATTCGTAAAGAAGGGAGCGAACGGGCGTGACGGCGGGAAAATCACCATCGAGGTGCAATGCCACGCGATCCGCCGCCGACGAACTTTTTTTGGCGCCGAAAATGGTTCGACGGAATGGGGGAGGCGCTACTTTAGCTTGGCGGCGGCGCGGGTGGGCCGGATCGTTGGGTCGGGGGTGCCGGCTTGTTCTGCTTTTTCCGCTTTGCCCCCTTGGTTTTTGGCCACGTCGGGGGCGAAGGAGGCGGGGAACGAAGCGGCCAGCCGCTTGAGCTGGGTACGGATTTCCGGATCTTTCGAGGTTGCGAGGTTGGTCCATTGCAGGGGATCGCGGGCCATGTCGTAGAATTCTTCGGTGCCCTCTTTGTAGCGGATGAAATACCAACGCTCGTCGCGTACGGAGGCGTTGCCGTTGCCATTGACCGTAATGGAAACGTGCGGCCAAGGCCTCTGCGGATCGCGGAGCAACGGCGTGAGGCTGCGGCCGTCGATCTCGGGCTTGGCGGGCAAACCACACGCGTCGATGAGCGTGGGGAAAAGATCGATCAGATTGACCACGCGCGGGCAGTCTTGCTGCGATTTCATGCCGGGCATCCGGATGATCAACGGCAGCCGGGTGGATTCCGCCCAGAGCGTGGCTTTGCGGAAGCGGAGCTTCTCACCAAGGTGCCAGCCGTGGTCGCCCCAGATGACGACGATCGTGTTGTCCCGGGCCGGACTTTTTTCGAGCGCGTTGAGGACGTGTCCGATGCAGTCATCGGCGTAACTCGTGGCCGCGAGGTAGGCCTGCACCGCGCCTTTGTGCAATCGGGGGTCTTGCTGCACCCACTGGAAATCGGAGGACGGTTTTTCCGTTACACGCCCCCTTGCGTCGACGATGTCGTTCAGATCGTCGAGTCGGAATTCGGGGAGGGTGATCGACTCCAAGGGGTGCCGGTCAAAATACTCCTGCGGCACGTAAAAGGGCAGGTGCGGCTTGGAGATGCCAAGCGCCATGAAGAACGGTTTCGCCGATGGCTTTGCCAACGCGGCGGCCGCCCACTCGGCCGCTTTCCAGTCTTTCGAATCTTCTTTGGGGCCCTTGGTGGGCCCCCAGCTAAATTCCGTGCCATCCGAATCGCCCGCTTTTAGGCCCTCGCGCTTTACCTCGGGCCGAGGGAGGGGTTTTCCATTGAGCAGATTCTGTCGGCGCGAGGTGATACGCTCCGGGTCGGGCCGTGAACCACTGCCGCCGGCGGAATCGTCCCATTGATCAAAAGCCCAATGGCCTTCGTCGCCCGGATGTTTGTGGAAAATTTTCCCGTTTGAAAGGGTGTGATAGCCGTGCTTCGAAAAATATTCCGGCAGCGTGAGGTGGGTCTTCACCAATGCCGCCCCGCGCATGTTCTGCGCGTTGCCGTAGACCCCGCTCCGGTGTGGCATGAAGCCCGAGAGCAACGCCGAGCGCGACGGACCGCAGACCGGGCCCGCGCAATTGGCCTGTTGAAAAACGACGGAACCGTTTTTCGCGAATTGGTCCAGCTTGGGCGTGGCCGAGCGTTTTTGCGGAGCCCCGCCGAAGGCGCCGACCCAGTCGTTCAGGTCGTCCACGGCGATGAAAAGGACGTTGTAGGGTGCGGCGGGCGGCTTCTCGGCGGCGCGCAGAGCGACGAAAGCCAGGCAAAGCGAAGCGAGGGCGAACGCTCTTCGAGCGAGTAAAAGTTGGCGATAGGACATCAGGTTTAAGGAGCCGAATTTTTTTCCAAGCCGGAGCGGTTGATGAGGCCGCCGAAGGGGTTGTTGCCGAAGGCGGGGGCGATGAGGCCGCGGTTCCAGGCGGCGGCGGCGGCGGCGAGGCGGGCGGCGATTTCGGGCCGCGCCGCGGCGAGGTCGCGGGTTTCGCCGAGGTCGGTGGCGAGATCGTAGAGCTGCGGCGCGTTGTGATACGTGTGTAACCATTTCCAATTTCCCTCGCGCACGGCGAACGCCTCGCCTCCGTCCATGCGCCAAAAAAGGCGCGCGTGGGGTGCCGCGGTGTTTTTGCCGGTGAGAAATGGCAGGAGGTCGACTCCGTCGAGGGCGGCGAGTTTGGCGTCGCGCGTGGTCCCGGCGGCCGCGAGGGCCGTGGGCAAAATATCGAGTGAGATGATCGGCTGAGAGTAGGTGCGGCCAGCGGGGATACGGGCGGGCCAGGAGACGAGGAACGGCACGCGGATGCCGCCTTCGAAGACGTCGCCCTTTTGGCCACGCAGAGGGGTATTCACGGAGGCGTTGGCGTTGCGCTTGGTCATGGGGCCGCCGTTGTCGGAGATAAAAAAAATGAGCGTGCGCTCGCGTTGGCCGGTGGCCTCGAGTGCAGCGAGCATGCGGCCCACGGCTTCGTCGATGGTGGCGACCATCGCGGCGTAGGTGCGGCGGCGTTCGTCGGTGATGGTGGCGAAGCGGGCGAGTTGATCGGCGCGGGCTTGCAAGGGCGTATGCGGAGCGTTGAAAGCGAGGTAGAGGAACCAAGGTTTCGCGTCGCGAGCGTAACGGGTGATGGACGCGGTGGCCTCTTCGCCGAGGCGTGTGGTGAGCTCGCCGACCTCGGGCACGGCGGTGGAGTTGCGCAAGATGGGGGAGTTTTGTTCGGCGTCGCCACTGACGGTCGCCTTCTTGCCGGCGCCGATTTCGACTTCGACGACCGAGCCGGGGAAATAGCGGTGGCCGCCGCCGAGGAAGCCAAAAAAATCATCGAAGCCGCGGCGATTGGGGTGGAACTGCGGATGCGCGCCGAGGTGCCATTTGCCGATCGCGCCGGTGGTGTAGCCGGCGGTGCGGAGCCCATCGGCGAGGGTGGTTTCGGAGAGCGGCAGGCCGTGGGTCAGGGCGGTGGCGTCCCACTTCGGATTAAATTCGTAGCCGAAGCGCTGCTGGTAGCGGCCCGTGAGAATCCCGGCGCGCGAGGGACTGCAGACCGGATAGGAAACGTAGCCGTCGGTGCAGCGGAGGCCGGAGGCGGCGAGGCGGTCGAGGTGGGGCGTGGGGATGTCGCGGGCGCCCTGAAAGCCGACGTCGTTGTAGCCCAGATCGTCCGTGACGATGAGGAGAATGTTGGGGCGAGGTTCGGCGCTGAAGGCGATGGTCGGGGCGACGGCGAGGAGGAGAGCCAGGAAGAAGGAGCGACGCATGGGGAGAAGTTATTTTGAGCGGAACGTGGGGCTGAGGACGACCTGTTCGAGGAGGTCGCGGAACGGGTAGTCGGCGGGTTTGGTGGCGGCGAGGATGGCGTCGATGGCGGGACGGTCGAGGGGCTCGACGCGGCGGCCGCAGGCGTAGGTGAGGAGACGCTCGGTGAGCATGCGCGCGAACTGGGGTTTGCGCTCGACCAGCACGCGTTTGAGGCCGGCGACATCGGCGAACCGGTGACCGCCGGGGAGTTCGCCGGAGGTGTCGATGGGCGCTTTTTTCTCGTAGGTTTCACGCCACGCACCGATGGGATCGAATTTCTCCAGCGCAAATCCCAAGGGGTCGATCTTCCGGTGGCATTCAAAACAGGACGGGTTGTCGCGGTGTTTGGTGAGAATTTCGCGCATGGATTTCGCGCCGCGGATATCGGGATCGATGGGCGGAACGTTGTCGGGCGGCGGGGCGGGCGGGGTGCCGAGAATGTTTTCGAGCAGCCAGACGCCGCGAATGACAGGCGAGGTTTCGATGCCGTTCGCACTGACGGTGAGGACACTGGCCTGACCGAGCAGGCCGCCGCGCTGCGTGGGGTCGACGGGGATACGGCGGAATTCGTGGCCGGTGGCGCCGTCGATGGCGTTGGGCAGTCCGTAGAGCCGGGCGAGGGGGCGGTTGGCGAACGTGTAGTCGGCGTCGAGGAAACGGACGATGCTGGCGTTGCGGTCGAGGAGGTCGCGCGGGAAGAGCTGCGTCTCGCGCTTCATCGCGGATTGGAGATCCTCGGCGTAGTAACGCAGGAAGGTGCCGCGATCGGGTGCCATATCGCCGAGCGTGCGCAGATTGAGCCAGCTATCGAGGAGACCGTGGATGAAAGCGTCGGCGCGGGGGCTGGCGAGGAGGCGGCGGGTTTGCGCGAGGAGCACGTTGGGCTGAAGAAGTTCGCCGGTATTTGCACTGCGGGTGAGTTCGGGGTCGGGCGTGGTGGACCAGAGGAAATACGAGAGGCGTGCGGCGAGGGCGTGGGCGTTGAGCCTGCGATCAGCGGGGGCGGCGGATGCGGCGGACGAAGGTTCGGCGAGGTAGAGGAAAGCGGGGGAGCAGAGCACGGTTTTGAGGCCGTCCTTCAGAGCGTCAAAAGGTGTTTGGCCGGATTGCTGGCGGCGAGCGACCACGGCCAGGAGGCGGTCGACTTCGTCGGGGAGGACGGGGCGACGGTAGGCGCGCGTGGCGAAGGTGGTGAGGATCTCGCGCGTGCGGTCCGGCGTGAAAGGCTGGTCGCCCAGAATCGCGCGTTGACTGGCGGTGGGCCACGCGGGGTTGAGTGGACCGCGGATTTCGACCTCGTGAATGCGGATGTGCGGTGGGAAGCCGTGGCGTTGGACGACCTCACGGGCAACCACAATGCCGGTGGTATCGCGCAGCTCGGCGGGGAACGAGGAGTTGTATTGGCGGAGAATGCGGTTCCACGTGGTGCGGATGCTGAGCGTGCCGTTCGGGAACGTGAAACGCGGCGTGAAACCGCGGTCGAGCCAGACGCGGAACGTGTGCCACTCGGCGACCTCGTCTTTGACGATCGTTTCGCCGAGTTGCGGTTCGATGGGCTGCGGTTGGTGGAGCGGGCCGACCTTGGCTTGACCGGCGACGACGCCGAGACGGAACGGCATGGCGGGGTCGGTCCCAAAAATCTTTTGGTCGTAGGGATGCTGGCGATTCTTCGCCTCGGCCTTGACGCGAATTTCGTAGGTGCCGTCGGCGGGCACGCCTTGCGCGAAGGCGAGCAGCGGACCGTAGGCGCCCTCGTGTTGCGTGGATTGCGCCGACTCGTAGAGGCACATGTAGCGAAAATTTTGGACCCGGCCGTGCGAGTAGCGGAGTTCGGGTTGCTGCTGGAAATTATCGGTGAAGCGCCAGGTGTGTTCGGCGGGCGGCTGGGGGGTGGAGAGGGCTTTCTCGACGATCTGGTCGGCGGCGTCGACGTATTGCGCGAGGAGGTAGCCGGAGGTTTTCAGGGCGTCGCCGATGTTGTCCATGTGTTGGACGGACTGGTCGCGGGGAAACTTCGTCGTCGGGTCGAACATCGCGAGGTTGAGCGCGAAGAGATCGCTGACGGTATTGAGATATTCGCGACGGTTCAGGCGGCGGAGGACGGTTTGGCCGCCGGTGCTGGCGAGACGCGTTTGGGCGTCGGCGGCGAGTTGGGTGAGGTGGGCGACGACGGCGGCGACTTCGGCGGGCGCGGGGTGTTTTTTCGCTTTCTCCGGCGGCATCTCACCGAGGTTGAGCTGATCGATGATGTCTTGGATTTCGAGCAGGGTGTCGGCTTTGACGACGGGTAACGCGAGTTGGTCGAACCGACGCTCGGCCTTTTGTTTTTCGGGACCGTGACATTCGGCGCAATAGGTGCCGAGGAAAGTGCGAATCGCGGGCGTGGCGGTGTCTGGGGCCCCGCGCGTGGGTGGGACGCACGCGAGGGCGGAGAAAAGAGCGCCTGCAAGCAGGCGGCCTACCGGGGAACGGGCCGACGGACGAATCATGTCAGGCGAGTTCGAGGCTGCGGAGAGTGCCGGTGCTGAGCGCGAAGCGATTCGTCTCCACGCCGAAGCGCTGCAGCAAGCTGAGGTAGAGATTCGAGAGCGGCACGCGGCCGGAGCCGGTGGTGGGATAGGCGCGGTGTTCGCCGTGTTTGAAGCCGCCGCCGGCGAGAATCATGGGGAGATTCGAGTTGGTGTGGGCGTTGGCGTTGCCCATGCCGCTGCCGAAAAGGACCATCGTGTGGTCGAGGAGACTGCCGTGGCCGTCTTCGAGCGATTTGAGTTTCGCGAGGAAGCGGGCGAATTGCTCCATCTGGTATTTTTCCAGCTTGAGGAGACCGTCGATATTTTCCTGCACTTGGCCGTGGTGGGAGAGCGCGTGATAATCTTTGCGGAGGCCGAGGGCGGAGGCTTCGAAACCGCCGGCGATTTCCAGCGTGGCGATGCGGGTTGAATCGGTCTGGAGCGCGAGGGCGATGAGGTCGTAAAGGACCGGGAGGTCGGAGACGAATCCCGTGTTCGCCGGCTCGGGCAGGCCGGCCGCGGGCTTCGGGACGTGGGCCCAACGTTTGCCGAGTTCCATCTGGCGTTCGACGTCGCGGACGGACGTGAAATATTCGTCGAGTTTTTCGCGGTCACGGGTGTCGAGCTGGCGGGTGAGTGATTTCGCGTCGCCGTGGACGGCGTCGAGAATGGAGCCGTGGAGATGGAAGCGATCGGCGGAGCGGGCGACGTCCTGGGCCTTTTCGGTGCTGAACAGTTTTCGGAAGAGTTCTTTCGGACCGGGGATGGGCGGAACGCGGGTGCCGCTACGGGTCCAACACATTTGGCAACCGCCGTGCAGACCATCTTCGGAGCCGATGGTGAGGGCGGAGAAACGGGTGGCGCCGCCGATCGTTTCCGCGGCGCGTTGATCGACGCTGATATTACCCTCGGGCATGGATTTGGCGTCCATGCTGCGGATGCCGCTGAGGTAGGAGTGAATGGCGAAGTGCCCACCCTTGAGTCCGTGATCGAGCCCGGAGAAGAGCGAGAAATCGGGCCGATGCGGAGCGAGGGGTTGGAGGAGGGAGGGCAGCGCGAAATCGCGACCGGTGGCGGTGGGAAAGAATTCCGGTTGGTAGAACCCGAGCATGTTGCCGATGGCGACGAGGCGCTTCGGGCGGGTGGCACCGACGGCGGCTCCGGGTTTGCCCGCGACGGCGAGACCCGCGCCGAGCACGCGGGTCGAGAGTGATTCGAGCAGTGGGAGCGCGAGCGAAAGGCCGGCGGCGCGCAGGAAAAAGCGCCGGTTGATCAAACAAGGAGACGATTTTTTGTGATGCATGGGGATGGGTGAAGTTCAGCGTTGAGGGGTGGGTAGTGGCTTTCCGCGTGGTCGCGCCGGTTCCGCGCCGCTGGTGACCCGGGGCGAAGGATAGTGATCGAACAGGTCGCCTTGGCCCAGCGTGCGCGGGTCCTGCTGGCGTTTCAGTTCGGCCGTGAGTTGACCGCGCAAGGCGGCGGCTTTTGTGGCGAAGGAGGGATTGGTGGCGAGGTTGACCACGCAGTCAGGATCGGTGCTGAGGTCGAATAACTGTTCGGCGGGGCGTTTGCCGTAGGCGTGTTGCCAGAACGGATCCGCCTCGCCGCGCGCGGTCACGAGCGTCTTGGACGGACTCGCGTCGGTGTCTTTCAGGCCGAGCTCAGGGTTGCCGCAGGGCCACCGGTCGGGCGCGAAATTTTGCACGTAGAAGAACGAGCCCGAACGGATGGCGCGCGCGGGATAACCGAGGCCGGCGAAGGAACCGGGACGTGCCAACACGTCGTTACGCTCGCGTCCGACGAGCACAAATTCGCGGCTGACTTGGGCCGCGCCGCCCAACAAATCGGTGAAGCTACGGCCGGTAATCGGTGCCATGCCTTGCGCGGTGCCGTTGACGCCGAACACTTCCAGCAAGGTCGGCGCCAGATCGATGAAGCTGATGAGGTCGGCGACCCGGCGACCCGGTTGAGCGACCCGCCCAGGCCACGAAACGATGAAGGGAATATGGTGCGCGTCGTCATACGTGTGCCCTTTGACGCGGGGAAACGGCATGCCGTGGTCCGACGTGACGATGATCAAAGTGTTTTTGGTTTCATCGCTCTCCTCGAGTGCGGCGAGTAGCGCTCCGATCTGCGCGTCGTAGGCTTCGACCTCGACCGCATAGTCCAGCATGTCGCGGCGCACGACGTCGTTGTCGGGCCAATACGCGGGCACGCGGTCGATGTCGGTGGGTTTCTTGCCGGCGGCGAGACCGGAGTCCGGCGGGTAGCCTCGATGGGGATACTTACTCCCGAACCAATAGAAAAACGGCTGGCCGGGGGTGCGGGTGTTGAGAAAAGCCCGGAGAGCGCCGCCCGGATCCCGGTCGTTGACTGAGCCATTGCCGCGCAGGGCAAAATTTCGCGGGGTGCCGTCGGCGTGTTTCGCCTCGCCGGGCCCCCAGGTTTTGCCGGCGGAACCGCAGGCGATGCCCGCTTGGGCCAACGCTTCGCTGAAGGCCATGAACTTCGCCGGAAAACGGGGCTGATGATTCGCGGCTTCTTCCAACTGCCAGGGATTACGGCCGGTGAGGATGGCGGCGCGGGACGGGGCGCACTTCGACGTCGGGGTATAGGCGTGGTCAAAGACGAGACCGTGTTTCGCCAGACGATCAATGTTCGGCGTCTTCACCCAGGTGCAGCCATACGCTTCGCCGAAGTGGCGCGACGCATCATCGGCGATAATGAAAAGGACATTGGGCCGCGCCGCCGTCGCCGCCCGCAGGGAAAGCGTGGCCGCCACAGCAAGGAACAGGGCAAACGGGATGCTGAGAGCGAGTCGGGTGATCATGGTGGGCTTACTCGGAAGAAATTTTATTGGTGGAGCGTGGAGGAGCCGCGTGGGCTCGGTTCTTCTCCTGACGGCTAAGATTGGTTTGGGGAACGCCGGTTGAGGGCAAACGCCACTGCTGGGAGAATATCAGGGGTTGGGCGTCAGGGTTTGCGCCGTTTTTCGCGCCCGCGAAGGCGTCGGCGCACCTCGTCACTCGAGGCGGTTCAGGCCGCGATTTTCCGCCTGCTGGATTGTCACGGGCCAACCGGGAAATTGGTTGGACGCTTTTCCGTCGGTGGGATCGATGAGGAAGCGGAACGAATCGATAGCATAGGTTTTTTTCGCCGGATCGAAGGTGATGAACCCGAAGCCGCTGCCCTTTTCGTGGGCCTTGTCGTAGCGGTTCGGCGCTTTACCGACCGCGGGATTCCCCACGGCGTAGACATAGACTTTGTTGCCGAAGCCATCCAGGAACTCGCCGGTATGGGCGAAGCCGTGACGGGGGCGTTTCGCGTGCGGCACGCCCACGTCGTCCGGGCGCCACCAGCGTGGATAGCCGGCGGCGATGGCGGGCGTGCAGAAGGACCACATGCTGTCGCGCTGTTGACCAACGCCATATTGGGCGAGGGTCGTGAGGTGCTGGTCGCCGTTGATGTGTAGAGCCATCGCCGGGCGCAGAATTTCGATGGCTCGATTGCGCGGAGTTTGGGGCCACGCGCCCGAGTCGAGATCGCCCTTGAGGTAGCCGTCGTAGCTGCCGTGGTGAGTGGCGACGGCGGCAAAGACGGTCTGGCTCAGCACGGCCTTAAGGGAGTGCCCACGCCAGTCCTGCGCCCATTTTTTCAGAAACTCCTCTTGGCGCTCGCCGAGCAGGGCGAGCCCCGGTTGGTCGAGGGTGCTGGTGTCGAACTTCGGATCGACCACGTGGTCGGCCCGGGAGCCACCGGTCTTCACGCGTTCGGGGCCGCTCTTCCACTGGCGGTCGGCGATGATCGCAAAACTGACGCCGCCATAAACCATGTCGCCGTGATAGACGCTGATGTCCTGCTGGCTCGGCGTCGGATCGAACGGGTCGGGGTGGTGCGAGACGTTGGTGCGATGCACGGCGTTCACCATTCGGGCCGGTTCGATGTAACCGCCCTTCGAGGACGCGCCGGGATCGGCGGTGGAGATGAGCATTTTCGCGCCACCTTCGCCCCAGATGTTGCCTTGGAAAACGTCATGATCGTCCGGCAGGCAGAGCGTGGGCGCGTGCCGCATCACCTCGCGGAACGCCCAGCCGAATTGGTAGAATTTCCGCAGGTAGTTGAGAATCGCGGGCGCGGCCGGCTCGCGGATGATGCCAAAGCCGCCGTGGCTCTCGTAAATTTGGTCGCCGGAAAAGAACACCAGATCGGGCTGTAGTTTCGCGACGTTGCGGGCCACCGGCTCATAGGGGAAGCCGTAGTCGTTTTGGCACGTCATCGCGGCCATGCGCAGCGGCCGACCGACGGGATTGGGCAAGATTGTGCCGGTCCATTCGTCGGGGGTCACGGTGCCGTCGCGGTGCTTCTCGCGATAGACGAGCTTGTAGGGAGTGACTTTTTTTTCGTCCCACTGCGGAATGCGGAAGGTCGCGACCCAGGCGTCGGGATCGAGCTTGGCCTCGCCGAGCGATTGCCACGCGCCGCCGCGCTGCACGTGCAGTTCCACCCCGTGGCTGTCGTCGCGGCCCATGGGGCCGGTCAGCGCGCTGATCTTCATGACCCAGCCTTCGGGGGTGCGTGAATCGCTCAGCGAATACATGGACCACAGCAACGGGCCAAATCGCTGGGCGCGATTGATCGTGAAGGCGTCGCCGGACATTTTCCAGTCGGTGAACCGATAGCGCGCACCGCCCTGACTCGGGGCTTTGGAGGCTTTCTTGGCCGCGTTTTGAGTTCCCTCCGGGCCGTAGTGGCTCACGAGGGCCACGTTGCCGAGGAGGCTTTCGGCCGGCACCGTGTGGATGAGTTTGCCCAGGCTCGCGCCGGTGCCGCCTGCGCGGGCTTCGAGCGTGAGCGTGACGTCGGCGCCGCTGCCGACCCCGGAGAGCAGCAGGCCGATGTTCTTGGGATCAGCGGTGGCGGCCAACGGGGCCGACTTCGGGCCCAGCACCAAGTTTCCGTCGGCCACGCCGGCATTGAGACCACGGGCGACGAAGCAGTTGCTCCGGTATTCGTTGAGTTCACTTCGCACGCCGAGGCGAAACCCGCCGCCGGCATCTTTGCCGCGCACTTCGAGCTGCGCAAGATGCACCGACAGAGTGAAGCCCTTCGCCGGGCTCGTGAGTTGGTGCGTGAGCGAGTGGATGCTGCGATTGCCGCCGAGGCTCCGGCACTCCGCGCCGCCGTCGGCGATTTGCCAGTCTTCCATGGGATTCGCCCAATAGTCGCCGCCGAGCCAGACGCGGTCGTGGGTCCGGCTCCACGCATCGCCGGTCTTGCCGTCGCGCTCGCCGGTCGCGGCAGTCGCCGTTTTCGTCGCGGAAGCCGCGCCGACGACGGTGGCAGTGGCGATCAGTTTTAGGGCCGTGCGGCGGGAGATGGTCTGCTTCATAATTTGAAAAATGGGTGTAGAGGCACAGGGAACCCAAGTTATTTCCTCGGGCCGGAGCGCATTACGGACGGCCCCGGCCGAGCGCAAGGCGTTGTAGGACTTCCTATAGGTCGGTTTCGTAGGAGAAGATAAACTGGCGTGGGATCAATCTGACTGTGGTCAGTGAATTTCCGTTAAGGAAATCGCGGTTCCGGGTGTCGTAGCGACCCGGCGGGAAGGCGTTTCGGATATTCACGCCCAGACTATACCGCCGGTTGCCGAGCCAGGCCGATTTTCCGTTATAGCCGAAGGAGAAATCAACGGCGGTTTCCGCCTTACCCTTTTGGATGATGCTTACGTCCGGCACGGCCACGCCATTGATCCGCTTCACGCCGAAGCCGATGGCCGCCGGTGCGCGCCAGCGATAGCCGACACCCACGCGCGAGCCCCGCAGGGCGCCTTCGCTGAACCGATACATGGCATTCAAATTCAGGCGATTGTCGCGGGTGAACTCATTCGGACGTCCGTTATAGGCCTCCAAGACGGGAATGCCCGAGTTCCCATTGCGGACATTGGAGATCCAGTTCTCCCGCATGGTTTGGCCAGTCCATCCGCCCGGAAAGAGGTCGTCATTGCGGCCCCACGGTGTGTTATTGGCTCCGATGTTTTGGGGAACGGTTTGCCCGGCGCCGCTGCCGATCGGAATCGCGTTCCACGTATATTTCCGGATGACACCGTCTCCATCCATGTCGAAACCCGCCGGATTTCGGTAAATGGCCTCGGTATCTCCAGGCACGTAACCTTCGGTGAACAGAGTTTTGTCCATGATCTTTTCAAACTCGTCGGCGAACTTGATCCACTGGGTGGCGATTTTGGTTTGGACGACTTGTTGGTGATTCCACGTGAGGCGAATATCCAGATTTCTGGTGGGTTTCCACTGCGCCGTGATTTCGCGGCCCTTCGCGGCGCTGTCGGCGCTGACGGCGTAGGGATCCAGATAATTGAAGAAATTCATCGTCTCGAATCCGCCGTTGTTCACCGAGGCAAAGGGGTAGGCCAACTTGGGATCGCCTTGGTCTTGCAGCGGCCAGACGGGGAACTTCGCCCTGAAATCCGCTTCGTTGACGACCATGGCGCGCGTGATGTCTTTCATCACGCCCCGCATGGCCGCCCGGATTCCAGCGAAGAGCGCCCCGAGTCTGGTCGGTGACGAGGACACCTCATACTCATTAAATTTAAGGTTGAAGCTGCCATGGAACAGACCGAGGCGAATGCCTTGGTCAGTCCCATCGCCCTTCTCGCTCGCGAGAAAGGACCCATCGGGGTTTCGCGCCGTCGTATTCGGGGCAAACGTGTTCGACTGGGTGAACATGAACGAGAGATCGGCTCCCAGGGGAAGCTTCCAGCCCCAGTCCCGGAACGGGTGAACGACCATGCCCTTGAGCGTCGTCGTCCCGACCGCTTCGGTGGCCGGATCCATCTGTTCGAAACCATAGTGGTCGATGTGCGCCTGATAACCGGCGGACGCTGCCGAGATGATCTGGCCTGTTTCAGGATTCCGCCAGAGCACGGCCGGGGCTTGGGACCGGGCCGTGTTGTTCGAGTCTTCGCGGCGACCGTAAGTCAGCACGATCCGGTCCTCCAGCAGGTAGCCTTGATAGGAGAAGAGCTTGGTGCCGAATTTCGTGTGCGTTCCGCCTGTATTGCGACCCGTGATGAGGCGCTCGCCGTTGGTTCCGGTGCCCGCATTCATCGGATCAACGACCCAAGCCTCGCCGCTGTTGTCCTTGATCGTCCACGGTTTCCCAATCTCAAAACCGTCGACCCTCGGCACCCAGCCCAAGTCTGCGCCGACGTAAGAGCGGAAATTGACCACGCGGTTGCTGGAGGTCGCGGTGTAGCCGTTGCCCAACGGCCCGAGTCCGCGGCGTCCGTCAGTTTCGAGGGTGTAGTTCACCCCGCTAAACACCGGGTCGCGCATTTTGCCGTTCTGGATCACCGGCTGAATGTTGTAGCGGTATTCCTGGTTCAGGTTTTTCGAGACGATCCCGGAGACGATGCCGGCGAGGCGATGCCGTCCCAGCAACCGGATGAATCGATTGCGGGAACGCTCCTTCAAATCGAGTTCATAGGAGAGCGCGGCACGCCATTCGTCGCTTTTCGCCCACCCCTGATCGAACCCGGCTAATCCATCGAAATAGAGTTTTCCGGCGTAGGGATTCGGTGTGACGCCATCGGGAAGAAACCGGTTGGCATCGACGTTGAGATTGAGGCCGCCGTTGCCGCCGGCCATGTAACTCGCGCCGGAGTTTTTGTTCGATTCCCGCTGAACTCCGGCCTCGAAATGGAGGCCCTTGAGGATCTCCTGATTGAAAAAAAGATTTACGATCGAAGACTTCCGATCGCTGAAATCGGTGAAATAGTGGTAGCTGGCATCGCGAGGATAATAGTCGTCGTTCAGCAGGGATACACCCCGCGTGGTGCCCGCGTTGACCGGGTCAACGATCCCCGGCCAGCGCCCGTTGTCGGCGATGTTTTGCACGCCCACCGAATAGAATGAGCCCATCGCCCGCAGTCCGGCCGGATTGTTTCCGCCGATCACACTAATCGCGCCATCGCCCGACGTGCTGAAAACCCGGTCGTCCGGGTTACTCTTCCCCGTCTGCCAGGCCGCATTGTTGTTGAAGAGAGGCTTGTTGCCGACCGCCGAGCCCAAATCACCGGCTTGATACCAGACACGAACTTTATCCAGCGGAGGAACCCGCGAAGGTGTCCGACTATGCCCTTTCGCGTATTCGTAGTGCGCACTGATCGAGGTCTTTTTGAAGGGAGTGTAGACGAGCGCACCATAGGCGCGGCGTTCCCGGTCGATCGAGGGGTTCGGCTGAAATTTTTTGTTGTCGGCGAGGAGCGCTCCACGGAAAGCCAATTGGTTTTTGAGCAGAGTCTGATTCAGGTGCAACTCGCCGCGGGTGCCGCCAAAGCTATCGAACTGCGTCTTCAATTGGCGGGTGTTCCGATTCATGATCGGACGGGCCAAGGTCGAATCAATGGCTCCGGTCGGAGCGCCAATCCCGAACATCATCGGGTTCGGACCGGAAGCGAGGGTGACGCGCTCCAGATTGTAATTGTCCGACCGCGTGTCGGTGGCGAAAAACTCCCGGGTCCGGCGGGCTTGGCCGATGCCGCGCACGCGCAGGGTGCCCTCGCCGCCGCCCTTCGACTCCACGTTGCTCACAAACTCGTTGCTGTTCTCGATATTGAGCGAGTAGACGGAGGCGGCATCGATGCTGGTGAAGCCGAAGTCTTCCATAAAATCCAAGGTGAACACATCGATCTGCGACGCGACGTCAGAGAGTTTCGTTTTGAAGCGAGTGCCCGCCAAAGTTTCAGTCGGCGCCCAACCCTGGTTGTCGCCGGCATTCACTTGGAAGGGAGAAAGAACGATGGCTTCGTCCTTGGGTGGGTGGGCCACGGTTTGCGCCGTAGTGCCGGTGCCGAGGGCGAACCAGCCGACGAGGGCGGCGAGCAGGGTGAGGGAAGTTTTCATGGATTTAGAGTTTGGTTGCGCGTTGGAAGCGGGTCCGTCCTCACCGCCGCGCGGTACGGCTTCGGGGTGCGCTTCCCGCTGACGACAAGGGCTCCGGTGGCGTTGTCCTGCGCGGCCTCGAGGCCCGTGCCGACGCGCATCCCGTTCGAGCGCCTCGCGGGGCGGAACTCGCCGTGCACGGGGTTGGTCGTCTCGCCGCTCACTTTGTCGGCCACAAACACGAGCGAGCGGCCAGCGGCGGCGGCGAACTGCCGCAGCGTCGTCGGGGCCTCACCGTGAGGGAGGTCGAAGCTCCGCTTCGCCTCCGCCGCCGCCACGCGCAAAGGCGCGACCGACCCGCGTGCGCTGCACGAGGCGAGTACGACGAGGGCAGCGGAAAACGACGGGGTGAGACGGAGCAGAGCCACTAACCCAGTTGCGCGGAAGCGGAGGAGTCTGTTTAGTCGCAAGGGAAATATTTTTGCACCGGTTGGAATTCGCGGCCAACCTCACCGGCCGCCGGTCGTCCACGGTGCCTGCAACCGCGCGGTGTCGCCGTCGCGTTCGGCGCGGATTATGCCGTCACGTTCGAGCAGGCTCACAAATACCTCAACGTCATCCAGGGCGAACATCCCGCTGATCCGCCGCGCTCCGCGGGCAGGGTCGGCCGCGACGAGTTGGAGCGCGTGGTGGCGGCTGAAGCGCGCGGCGATCTCGGCGAGCGGCGTGTCGGAAAAATCCGGGACACGTTGCTGCCACGCGAGGGCGGTGCGCACGTCGGCGGGGGCAAGTCGCTCGACGCCGGGCCCAGCTGCGGCGGTGGGGGTGAGCGGAATCGCGAGGCGTTGGTTCGCGGCGATCAAGGTGGCGACGTTGTTGGATAGCGCCGGTCCGACCGCCACTTTACCTTCCGTCACCGTGCCCTCGACGGCGCCGGAGACGAAGCGAACATTGCAGGCCGTGCCTACCGCGCGCACGGTCACGCCGCCCGCGCTGACCACGAAGGGCCGCGCGGGGTTGTGCGCGACCTCAAAGGGCGCCTCGCCGGACTCGGCGAGCCGCGCGATGGCCTTCGCTGCGATGGCCACGGCACCGGGCGTTTCCGGTTCCTCGGACGGCTTCATGATTCGCCTTTCGCCAGTGCGGTGGAATCGAGAAAACCCCGCTCGCGGAAAAACTGCGCGAAGTTGCGCACCCCTTTCATTAAGTGGACGCGCACCGTGGCGGCCGCGAGGCCGAGGTGCACCGCGATTTCCCGGCCGGAGAATCCATCCACGTAGCGGAGCAGCATGACTTCGCGGCGACGCTCCGGCAGCGTCCCCAGCGCGGTGAGCATCGTCTCGTGTCGCTGCGCGTGGTCGATCGCGTCCGCCGCGCCCGGCGCCGGTTCGAGCAAGGCGATCTCGGCGATGTCGTCGAGGGAATCGACGGGCGTGCGGCGCGTGCGGCGGACGTGGTCGATCGCGATGTTGCGCGCGGTGGTGAAGAGAAAGGCCCGCGCGTGCACCAAACGCTGCGGATCGGCGCCGCGCAGCAGGCGCACGGAGGTCTCCTGCACGAGGTCGTCGTCGGGCAGGCTGGAAAACCGCCGCGAGAGAAACACGCGCAGCGCCGCCTCGTGCGGTCGCACGCTCTCGGTAAACCAAATGGCCTGATCAGGGGGTGACATGGGGTCTTGCGCGGGCGGGGCCCGGACGAGTGTTGCATCACCGAGCCCCCGGTACCGTCGAGCGAAATCCCGCGCAATCGCGGATCGCGAAATTATTTCTCCCCGCGACTAAACGGCATTGCGCGTGGCACGTTGAGTATTGCGCTGTCACTTGCCCCGCGAAAATCACCCTGCACGGAGTGTAACCCAATAGGTTACACTTACTCTCAAATCGGAGGATGAATCCGGGCCCAACATCACCGAGTAATATTAGCCCGGAAACCTTTGGTTTCCTTCGGCGGACTACCGATACGGAAATTTCACACTCACGCGTGAAACCGCTACACCCTGTTACCCACCCACGCCAAGTCTGGTCATGGCGAGAGCTCACAGCAGACGGAGCCTGCGTGGTGGTGGTAATGACAAACAGCGTGGGTTCATGAGCAGCCTCTTCCGCAGTGCTGCGCCGGGCCACGACGGGAAAGCAACAGAGCCCGTGTCCTTGAGAGCCGGGCCGTCCGCCCGTGCCACGGTGCCGCGCAAACGTTTTCCTGCCGAGGACGACGACGGCGCAGAGGGCCCTTACAAGTCGGCCAGCCGCGTCCTGGCGTCGCCGAAGTGGTCGAGTTTTACGCCCATGCGATCCATCAGCGAGAGATGCAGGCTGCAGACTTTGCGGTGGTCATCGCCGGCCTCGCGATAGTCGAGGATGCGGCCGGTCTTCAACGAGCCGCCGCCTTTGCCCGCGAGGACGATCGGCAGTTGGCCGGCGCTGTGGGCGTCACCGTCGAAGAGGCTCGAGGCATACATCAGGATCGAGTTGTCGAGGAGCGTGGTGTCGCCCTCCTTGATGGCCTTCATGCGTTGGACGAGGTAGGCAAACTGCGCGGCGTGAAATTGGTTCGTCTTGAGATACATCGCCTCTTTGTCGACGGCCTTGCCGTTGTGCGTGAGGTCGAGGTGCAACGCGCCCTTTACGCCTGCGAGGAACTTGAAGTTCATCTGCGAAAGATCGTTGTTGAGCATCAGGGTGGCGATGCGGCTCTTGTCCATTTGGAACGCGAGCACCGTCAGATCGAGCATGAGTTTCATGTGATCGGGGACGTGTTGCGGGAGCTCGTTTTTCGGGCGGGGCAGGTCGGGCTGGGCGAGGGTGGGGCGCCAGCCTTCGAGCCGCTCAGCCTTCGCCGCGCGCTCGATGCGGCGCTCGATGTCGCGGATGGATTCGAGATATTCCTCCAGCTTGACGCTGTCGGCGCGGCTGATCTTGGGCTTGAGGCTGTGCGAGTCCTGCCGCACTTCGTCGAGAATGCTGCGGTCGAGTTTGCGGCCGGTGCCATCGCCGATGAGTCGGTCGAACGCGCGGGACGGATAAATTTCTTTGGTCGCGGGTTTGGTCGGGGAAGCCCACGACAAACTCGACCCGTAAATCATCGAGAGGCCATCCTCGAGGCGCAGTTCGTTGGGTTCGATGCCGAGCACGAGACTCGGGACGGCTGTGCGGCCGCCGAGGTGCGCGGCGAGCACCTGATCCATCGTCGTGCCGACGCGGATCACGCCGGGGTCGAGGCTGACGGGCGCGCCCGAGAGCAGGTTCATGCGGCCGAGGTGCGGACTGGTGGAGGCGAGGGCCGCCTGGCTGTAGAGCCCTTGGACGAACACGAGGTCCTCGCGATGCGGCAGCAAGGGCGCGGCGGCGGGCCCGAGTTCCATGGTGGCGCCGGCGCCCTTGGCCCACCAGTGAATCGGCTCCACGCCGTTCGAGAAAAAGACGATGCCGAGGCGCAGCGGTGGCGTGGTGGGCTTGGCGCTGGCGGTCACGGTCTGCCCGAATGCGGTGAGCGATTCCATCCACGGTAAGGCGAGTGCGACGCCCGCGCCGCGCAGGAAATGGCGACGGGTAAGCTGAGGGGAGTTGGGGTGAGTGGGGTTCATGCTTATTGGGAGCCGGGCGGGGCATCGTCGCGGCCCTGATGATGGCGGAACTGGCGGCTGGCGACAATTTTGGTCGCGAGATCGGCAAACGTGGCCTGGCCCCCCGCGGCGGTGAGCTCGTCGATGAGCGCGCGGTCGGAGCCGAGGACGGTGCGGCCGAGGGCGTAGCCGAGCATTTTTCGCGAGAGGGTTTTGGTGACCTGCGCGTCCTTGGACTTCAGATACTCCAAGAGGCCGGCGGCGCCGGCGATCGTGGACTTATCGGGAAACTCGCCGGTCGTGTCCACGGCGAGACCGTCGTCATAGTTCGAGCGGGTGCGGCCGACGGCGTCGAAACCTTCGAGCGGGAAACCCAGCGGATCGATGCGGAGGTGACAGCTGGCGCAGGCGGGGTCGCGTTTGTGCTCGTTGAGTTTTTCGCGCAGCGACTGGCCGCCGAAGGACTGGGGGTCGCCGGGCAAAGTGCCTGCGTCGGCCGGTGGTGGTGGCGTGGGTGTGCCCAGGATACGGCGCAGCAGCCAGTCGCCCCGCTTCACCGGGCTCGTGCGCAGCGGGGCGGAGGTGGTCGTCAACACCGCGCCGAGCCGCAGTGCGCCGCCACGGTTGAAGGCGGGTGCGCCCGTGACCAGCTCGACGGCGTCCGGCGATTTTACCTCGCGTGCAATCCCGTAAAATTTGGCGAGCGGCTGGTTGAGAAACGTGTAGTCGGCGTGGAGCAGTTCGCGCAAGGGCCGCTGCTGCCGCACGAGATACTCGAAGGTCGCGACGGCCTCGTCATACATGGCCGATTTTACTTCGTCGGTAAACTCGGGGAACCGGCTGGTATCGACGCCGCGAAATTCGTCGAAGCGGTAGAACCCGAGCCACTGGCCGAAAAATTCCGTCGCGAGGCGGCGCGCTTTGGGATCGACGGTCATGCGCTTCACTTGACCCGCCAGCAGCGCGGGCGTGGCCAGCTCGCCGGCGGCGGCGGCGCGGCGCAACTCGTCGTCGGGGATCGAGGACCAGAGGAAGAAACTCAAGCGGCTCGCGAGCTCCCAGTCGTTGAGCGGGCGTTCGACCGGGGTCGGGGCGGTCTCTACGCGATAGAGGAAGGCCGGCGATACGAGGATGCGGGCGAGCACCGCGCGGATTGCATCGTCGTGCTCCAGCTGGGTGGCGCGGGAGCGTTGGTAGAAGTCTCTCAGGCGCGTTTTTTCCTCGGAAGTCAGCGGACGGCGCCAGGCCCGGCTCGCGAAGGCGAGCACCTCCTCGACGTGGCTGGGTTGGGCGGACGCCAGCGCTTTCATCACCTCGGTGTGATGCGCGCGCAGGGCCACCACGTGCGCTTGGGCGTCGGCTGGCAGTGCCGCGATTTGTTCTTCGCCCAGATCCTGCAATTTGCGGCTCGTCGACTTCACGTCGTAGTGATCGACCAACATTCCGAGATAGGCGTCGTGATAGGGCCACGCGCCAAAGAGGTCGTGCCACGCGTGGTTGAGCCGCACGCGGTCGGTGCCGTCGACGAGGTTGGCGGTGAAGAACGCGTCGGTCCGCTGATACTTTACCTTCATCACGAACGCGTCGTGCTCGGGGCTATTGTAGGTGTTGTCGAACGGCGCGGGCACCGGGTCTTTGTCGGCGGGGTTGGCCTCGCCGTGGGAGTTGGGTGGCAGTAGCGAAACATATTCCGCGAGGCCGGCGCGCCACGTGCGGTAGCCGGCGCTCGCGGTGTCGCCGAGAAAGACGCGGGCCCGCGCGCCGCGCGCCGGTACGGCCTCGGTGTCGGCCACCACCACGCGCACGACTGCGTGGCGATCCGCGCCGAGCTCGGCGTCGACTTGCAGTTCGGCCGTGGTACCGGTGGCGGCAGCGGGCAGTTCGAAGGACACCGTGGCCGGTGTCGCGAAATCGTCCGGGCCGAGCGGCGTGCCGTCGGGGCTCGTGCCAAACGCGAGACGCGCGACGACGTCGGCCGGTAGCGCGGAACGGAGAGACTGGGTGGAGAGAATCGGGCCCGAGGGGCTACGACCGCGAGCGGCGCCCGCGGCAACGACGGTCGTCTCGGCCGCAGCGGGATCGGAGGCGGCCGCACCCGGTGTGCTCCGGCCGCGGCCGGCGGACGCGCTGCGAGTGATCACCCGGGGATTTCGCCAGATCACGACGGGGCGCGCGCTGGCGAGCGGGTTGATGTTGGCGACATTCAGAACCACCTTGATTGGTGCGGTGGATGCCGGGGCCGCGGGGCCGCGACCGCCGCGACCGAAGCGGAAGCCCAGGGGATAAGTGTAGGGGTGGGTCGCCTCGACGGCCAAGGCTTGGTCGTCAAACATCAGCGGACTCTCGTCACCTGCGCCGCCGGCCGCAGCGTCGCCGCGACCGAAGAACCAGCTCGGCCACGTCGTGAGATTTTTTTGGAGATCGTCGCACCCGGCGCGCGCCTGCGTGATCGCAGCTGGAATGCTGGACGGCGAGGTGGGTGTGGGCAGAGCCTGCCAGCGCGCGACGGTGTCCCGGCTGGGATAGCCGAGGGCAGGCTGTTTGACGACCGACCACACGTGTTCAGCGAACCGCCCGGTGATGCCTTCCCTCGCGGCGAGATCGCGCAGCGTCACCTGGGGTTCGCCCAAGGCCACACGATGCTGAAAAAACCACGCGACGAAAAACGCCTGGCTATAGCGCTCGAGCCCATACGGCAGCCCGCCCTCACCGGAGACGACGCGAAAACCGTGGGCCGCGTAGAGGGCGTTGATGCGGTGGAGGGCGGAGAGCTCCAGCCCGGTGCGGCCGGGGTCGGAAAAAAACTGCAGCGGTCCCGCGCCGATGATCGCGTGCGCGGCGACCTGTTTGGCGGCTTCGAGGTAGCGCTCGACGCTGGCGTCCTGCATGAATTGCACATCGCCGAAATTGGTAAAGCCCTCGCCGCCGACCGAGTCGGCCGAGGAGTCGAGGCCGACCTTGAGGTCGAGGCCGGTCAGGTCGCGAATCGCGTAGGCATATTCGCCGCTCGTCAAGCGGCGCACGGTCACACGGCCGGGCTCGCCGGCATGTGCGCGGGCGTAGGTGTGCAGCGTGGTGCGGAGCGCGGCGGCTGCGGCCGTGCGCTCGAGCTCGGTCGGAATCGCCTTCGCGTCGGCCGGTGGCATCTCGGCCGTCTCCAGCATCGCGACGACCTTGTCCCAATCATCCGCGTGCGGCCCGACCGAGGCCTGGGCCAGAAGGCGTGCGAGGTTGAGGCCGGCCTTGGGTTTGGTTTCACCGTGGCATTCGACGCAGTAGGTTCTGAAAAACTCCGCTGATTTCGCCGGCGATTGCCCGGACGAGAGCGCGGCGGAGCCGAAACTCAAGCAGACGGCGAGGGTGGGGTGGAGGCGTTTCATCTGAAACTGAGCGCGAGAGGCACTGACGTGCCGCGCGGAGGAAAAGTGTGATCGCGGTGCGATTTATTTCCAGACGTCGGTGCGAAACGGCGAGGCGGGGAGGCCGGCGCCGTTGTAGAGATTGCAGGTCGGGAAGTTTTCCCAGGCGTAGCGGGCCGCGAGGGGTGCGGGGACATCGGGCGCGGAAACGACGAGGGTATTATCCACGAGGCGTGCTTGAGCGGGGGCCCACTTGCGGTCGGCCCCGGCGACGACGAAGCCGGTGAGCGGGCCGCCTCGGGCGACGAGGCCGCCCTCCACGTGGCGGAAGCGCAAAATAATTTCGTGACCGCGGATTTCATGACCGGCGGGGAGTGGGCCGGACGTGGCGGCGACTTTTTGTGCGTAGACGCTGCCGAGGGCCCACTGCGCGAGACGGTGGCCGACGGTCTGTTTGTCTTTTGGGTGAATATCGTTGGCCTCGCCGACGTCGATGGTGATGGCCATGCCGGTCTGCGGGAGGGCGAGGGTTTTGAGCATGGCTTCGCGCACGGTGGGCCAATCGCGGCCGGTGCCGATGAAGTTGGGTAGTTGGACCCACGCGAAAGGAAACTCGTGGCCCCAGCGCGTGCGCCAATCGCGGATGAGCAGAGCGAATTGGTGTTCGTAGAGCGGGGCCTTGGACGGAGTGGTGTTGGCTTCGCCCTGATACCAGAGGGCGCCACGGATCGCGTAGGGGATGAGTGGGGAAATCTTGCCGTTGAAGAGGCCGCCGGTGGTGGAGCGGGGCGCAGCGGCCTTGCTGGCTTTCGTGGTTTTTTTGGCGGCGTTTTTTTGTTTTTCAGCGGCCCCGGCTTTGGGCGCGGCCGGCGGAGGAGGGAGAGCAGCGGTGGCGGTGGGTGGAGTGGGCGGGAGTGCGGCGAGGGCGGCCTGAATTTCTTTGCTGCTTTTCTGCGCATCGGCGTCGATCCACGCCTCGATCGGGGTGCCGCCGACCGAGGAGTTGATGAGTCCGACGGGGACGCCGAGTGTTTGGTGGAGTTCGCGGCCGAAGAAATAAAGTGCGGCGGAAAAGGTGCCGACGCTTTCAGGGGAGCAGAGCACCCAACGGCCTTTGCTGGCGGACTGCGGGGCCACGGCGTTGGGCGATTCCTCTTTGAAGTGGCGGATGAGGGGGAAGTGGGCGGTGCTTTTTTCGGCCTCGAAATCTTTGGCGCGGTTGACGGTCATCGCCATGTTGGATTGGCCAGAGCCGAGCCAGACTTCGCCGACGAGGACGTCGGAGAATTTTCGATTTTCGATTTTGGATGCTCGATGGGAGGAGACGATCAGGTCGCGGGGAGCCGCACTGGCGGTGAGTGGATCGAGGTCGACGCGCCAGCGGCCGTCCGGCGCGGCGGTGGCGGATTTTTTCTGGCCGGCGAACTCCACCGTAATCACGGTGCCCGCGTCGGCCGTGCCCCAGACGGGCACGACGGCGTCGCGTTGGAGGACCATGTGCTCGGAGAAGATGGCGGGGAGCGAAATGTCGGCGCGGGCCGAGAGGGCGCAGACGGCGAGCGCGAGGACGATAAGCAGGCGGGACGGAGTCTTCATGGGGAACGGGGAGGGGTGGTCAACCGACCGTGCGCGTAGGTAACCACTGTTGGAGGGCGCGGTGCAAGGGGCATTGAGCGCGATCGATGGGCTGGCCGGTGCGATATTTTGCGAGGAGCTGCACGGAGCGTTGGGCGAGCAGGCGGCGAATTTCGCGCCGCCGACCTTTTTCCCGGGGAATAACCATGGTGTCGTAACCGGTTGTCTGATGACGGAGCCACGCGATGGTGGCGGCTTCGGCGCGTTGCTCGATGGGGATGCGCTCCGTGCGGGCGACGGTGCCGCTGCCGACGGGCGTGGCGTGTTCCGTGATGAGGTTGGCGAGGGTGTCGGCTTCGAGACGGAGCGTGGGGTGGAAGGCGAGGAAGCGGACGATCGCGTCACGGAAGTCCACGGCGTAGTCCTCTTCCTCGACCGCGCGGCGCTGGCGGCTGGCGTCAAGTTTTCGCTGATACGAGGGGTTGGCGCGTTCGACGACGAGATCCGCGCGCAGGGCCTCGAGGCGGGCGGCGGGGGCCCAGATGCCGCGCGAGAAACGCTTGCGGCCTTTGAGCTCGATGACGGTGAGGCTGGGGCCGTCCTGTTTGATGCGGCGGCTCAGCGCGGCGTCGCCGGGCGGGAGGAGCGCCCAGTCGGAGGGCACGGCTTCGAGGATGCCGTGTTCGTTAAGGACGTGGCGGGTGAGGGGAGCGGGACGGACTTCGCGGGCGAGGGGGAGCATCGAATGGTGGAGGCGGGCGGTGGAGGAAGCGTGGCCGAAGGTGGACAAAGCGGAAGAAATACGTTCAAGGGTGACGGTCTCCACCACAATCCTATGAAAAAAATTCCTACCCTTCTGGCGCTCGCGTTCACGTGCAGTCTTGCCGTTCAGGCCGCTGAACTGGTGAAAAAATGGGAGACTCCGGCCACCCTGTTTACGCCGGAGTCCGTGCTTTTTTCGGCCAACGACAAAGTGCTCTATGTTTCGAATATCGGAGCGGGCACCGATCCATGGGCGAAGGATGGCAATGGCTCGATCGCCAAGGTCGGGCTCGATGGAAAAGTCATCGCGGCCGAGTGGGTCAAGGGGCTCGATGCGCCGAAGGGGCTCGGATTGCGGGCGGGCAAACTTTACGTCGCGGATCTGAGCCGGGTGGTGGTGATCGATGTGGCCAAGGGAGCGATTGAAAAGACGATCGAGATCGAGGGAGCGAAGGGCTTGAACGACATCACGGTTGATGCGGCCGGCGTCGTCTATGTTTCCGAATTCAAGGCGGGCAAGGTTTACGCGATCTCCGGGGGAAAGCCGGTCCTGTTCCTCGCTGGCCTGAAGACGCCGAATGGCCTGCTCGCGCACGGCAAGGTGCTCTATGTTTTGGACAGCGGAGGGTTGTCTGTGACGGGCGCGGGTCCGAGCAAGGCGCTGACGAAGATCGTGGATGGCCTGGAGGGTGGTACGGATGGGATCGAGCACATCAAGGGCGACGAATTTATCGTGTCGTGCTGGGGCGGCGTGGTCTACCACGTGAATGTGGCGACGAAACAGCAGCAGGTCTTGTTGGATACGCGCGCCGCGAAGGTGCACTCGGCCGATATCGGCTACGATGCGGCGAAGCGGATGGTCTATGTGCCGACTTTCTTCACGAACACGGTGGTGGCTTACGAGGTGAAGTAAGCGACAGGACGGGCGGCAATCTTCGGGCCGATGGTAGCGCGGGGTGCGCGAGGCGTGCGAGGCGTGCGGGGGTAACCCGGTTGGATGTCTTCTGCGCTACCCTTCTGCGCATGAGTGCTCCGAGTTTGTCATTGCGAAGGAGCCGAAGCGACTGCGGCAATCCATCGTGCGTGTCGCACACCGTGGTGGATTGCCGCAGTCGGCGGAGCCTCTTTCGCAAGGACAAGCGGGGCGACGGCGGCTGGAAAGCCGCCGGTCCGTTGGGCTCGGTGCCTCAGGGGGCTTTGACGTCGAAGCAGTAGATCAAGTCCTGGTCGCGGAGGTAGAGTTTGCCATGGCTGATGACGGGGTGCGTCCAGATCTTGCCCTTTTCGCTGCGGATTTTCGTCTGCGGAGAGAGCGTGAAGCGGCTGATTTCTTTCCACGCAGTGGGCGACACCTCGGCGAGGACGAGCGCGCCTGATCGTTCATCGAGGCAGTAGAGCATGCCGTCGGCCGAAGTGATCGCCCCTTTGCCGAGGCTCTTGTTCATCCAGCTTTCGGCCCCGGTGGCGAAGTCTTGGCAGACCCAACCGTTGTCATTGTGCCCGTAGACGTGATTCCCGACGAGGACCACGCCGCCGTGGTGGTTCTTCATGACTTTATTTTCGTAGACCTCGGTGACTTGGTTGTCGGCGCCGATGCGGACGAGTTTCGAACCGGAGCCGTAACCGGCGGTGACGTAGACTTCGTTGCCGCGGACGATGGGGGTGGGGATGACGGCGGTGCGGCCGGGGAAGCCGGTTTGCCAGAGGAGCTTGCCGTCTTTGGGCGCGAGGCCGAAGACGGATTTTTCGTTGCGTTGGATAAGCTGGGGCTGGCCGTTGATCTGCGCGGGGACAATCGAGGAGTAGTGGGCTGGTTCGGTGAGCTCGTTGGTCTGCCACGCGACCTTGCCGGTGAGTTTGTCGAGGGCGGCGACGGTGCCCTGCGCGCCGCCGGGTGTGCAGAGGACATGCGGGCCGACGACGAGGACGGATTCGGAGTAGCCCCAGTTCGGGGTTTTTCCGCCGAGCTTTTTCATCGTGGTTTGCCAGAGAATTTTGCCGTCGGCCGTGCTGATGCAGACGAGGTCACCGGGGCCGCTGAGGGCATAAACGCGGTCGCCATCGACGGTGGGTGTGCCGCGTGGGCCGCCGCCCCAGCCGTTGTCGAGGATGCCGCCGAGCTTGGCGGTCCAGAGTTCTTGGCCGGTGTTGGCGTCGAGGACGAGGAGGATTTCAGAACCGTCGCGGGTGCCGATGGTATAGTATTTTCCCTTGGCGATGGCGGGACCGGAGTAGCCGTGGCCGGCATTTTCAAAGAGCCAGAGGCGTTTCGGACCTTCGGCGGGCCATGACTTGAGGAGACCTGTTTCCTTGGAAACATCGGAGCGATCAGGGCCGCGCCACTGCGGCCAGTCGGAGCCGGCAGCGAAGGTCGAGAGCGTCAGCGTGGAGAACGCGAGTAGCGTGGTGAGCGGGCGGAGTGAGGAGGGCATGGCGGGTGGATGGGTAGAAAAGATGGCGGCACGAAAACCGAAAGGGTGATTTGCGCAACTGTGGAGCGAGGTCTGCGTGGTGGACGGGGTCGGAGTGGGGGGTGGGAAATCAGTGAGTCGGGCGGACGCCGATACGTAAGACGCGGGAGCATTTGGCAGGATGCGGAGAATTGAGCGTCGAGTAAAATTCGTGAGTCGGCGTGGGGAAGGCTTGAGCTGGAAGGGAGTTTGGGCGTGGAGTGGAGGGGATGAAAACGCCCCCGCCTACTCCTCGTCCAAAAACTGCGGTGTCCCGTCGGGAGCTCTTGCGTGGGGCGGCGGCGCTGGGTGCGGTAGGCTTGGCGGCGGGAGCGGTGACCGGACGCGCGGCCGAGCGTGAGGTGTATCGCGCGAAAAACGGAAAGGTGCGGCAGTCGGTGGTGCCGTGGTGCTTCAAGCCGATGACGTTGGAGGAACTCTGCGTCGTCGCGGTGCGGCTGGGGCTGCCTTCGGTCGAACTGACCACGCCGAATAATTTTCCGTTGCTCAAGAAACATGGGCTCGTGTGCGCGCTGACGAGCAGCCACGGATTTTCCAAGGGCTTCGCGCACGTCGAGGAGCACGCGGAGTGCCTTAAAGTTTTGCGCGAGCGGATCGACGCCACGGCGGCAGCGGAATTTCCATCGATCATTACTTTCTCGGGGTTTCGCCGCAAAATTTCCGACGCGGAGGGGATGAAGAATATGGTCGATGGGCTAAAAAAAATCGCGGGCTACGCGGAGGAGAAAAAGGTGACGGTGTGTCTCGAGATGCTAAATTCGAAGGACAAGACGGAGATGAAGGGCCACCCGGATTATTTCTGCGACGACATCGACCGCTCGGTCGAGATTTGCCGGCTGGTGGGGTCGGAGCGGGTGAAGGTGCTCTTCGATATTTACCACGTGCAAATCATGCACGGGGATGTGATCCGGCGCATCCAGCAGCACAAGGAGTGGATCGGTCACTACCACACGGCGGGCGTGCCGGGGCGCAATGAAATCGATGATACGCAGGAAGTGAACTATGGGCCGATCATGCAGGCGATCGTCGCGACGGGCTATCGCGGCTACGTCGGGCAGGAATTTATTCCGCTGCGGGACAAGGTGGTTTCGTTGAGCGAGGCCGTGCGGATTTGCGACGTGTGATATCTCCGGCTGTTGGGTAGTCGACTTTTGTCATCGCGAGGTGCGCGAAGCGCGCCGTGGCGATCCAGCTGGATGGCTTCGTCGCTTCGCTCCTCGCCATGACAATCCAAATATTTACAGACGTTGGGCGGCGGCGGCGGCGAGAGGACACGACTGCACATGACCAACTTGCCGCAGCTGAATCGGCTCAGCGGGAATTTCGCGGGAGTGTATGATGAACTGACAGACAAGCAGAATTTCCTCTGGGCACCGACGGTGGGTGCCACCAGGGCTTTAGCCGAGCCACGGGGCGAGGGCGTCGGCGCACGTGGCCCACGCGATTTTGGCAGCGGATAGGTTTTGTGCATCAGCGGCGTCCTCGAGCGCGCCGCACGCGGCGTAGAGACGCTCGTCATGGACGACGGCGGCGCTGTTTTTCAGGTAGTGGGCGCGTGACTTCAACGCGGTCCAGTCGCGGTGAGTGAGCGCCTCGCTGGTCGCGCGGTGCTGAGCGAAGGCCTCGGCGCGAAAGAGTTGTTTGAGTTGTGATTCTAACGCTAGAAGGGCGGCGGCGGTGGGTGATGGGCCGGGTTGAAGGTCGAGCGCGGCGCCGAGTGCCGCCAGTTCGACAGGTTTTACCAGAAAATCGTCCATGCCGGCTGCGAGGGCGAGAGCGCGATCGGTGGCGCTGGCGTGGGCGCTCACGCCCACGATACGCAGCGGGCGACCGAGCTGCGCGCGCAGGCGCCGGGCGACTTCGCCGCCGTCGAGGCGCGGCATGGCAAGGTCTAGCACGAGTGCGGTGTAGTTTCCCGCGAGCGCTCGGGTGAGGGTTTGTTCACCGTCAATGGCGACGTCGCAGGTCGCACCTAGGCGGGTGAGGTGGGCCGCGAATAGTTCGCGCACCAGCGTGTTGTCGTCGGCGATGAGCACGCGTTGGCCGGTGAGTGTCGCCGCGCTGAGCTGCGCGAGGGGCGGCGGGGAGCTCGTGACGCGCACCGGCAGGCGGGCGCGAAAACATGCGCCGCTGCGGCCGTCACTCTCGAGGAGGAGTGAGCCACCCGCGCTACGGCACAGGGCCTCGGTGAGGGCCAGCCCGAGGCCGGAGCCTTCGTGCTGAGCGGTCAGGTCGAGGCGCGAAAAGGGTTGGAAAATTTTCGCGTGATCGGCCGGCGCAATGCCGGGGCCGGTATCGCGGACGGCGAGTTCGACGGTGCACGATTCACCGTCCCGGGCTAGGACCGACAGGGCGATTTCCACGCCGCCCCGCTCGGTGAATTTGACGGCGTTGCCGACGAGATTGAAGACGATCTGGCGCCAACGGCCCGCATCGGTGGCGAGCCACGTTGGCACGTCGGGTGTTGACGAGAAATGGAGCGAGAGATTTCGGGCGGAGGCGCGCGGCCGGAAGCTCTCGACGCTTTGGCGGATGAGGTCGGCGAGAGCGGTGGGTTGGCTGACGTGGCGGAACGCACCCGCCTCGATCGCGTTGAGGTCGAGAAGGTCGTTGACGAGGCGGAGCATGAGTTCGCCGTGCTGGCGGAGGGCGGCGAGGCGAGTGCGGCCGGCGGCACTGGTGATTTCGGACGCGAGGAGTTCGCTGTAACCGAGGAGGCCCTGCAGGGGAGTGCGCAGCTCGTGGCTGACCTTGGCGAAAAAATTGGTCTTCACGCGGTTGGCTTCGGCGGAGACAGCGGCGGCGCGCAGCGCGGCTTCACGGGTGCGGGCCTGGCGGCGTTGCACGAAGGCACCAGCGATCAGGGTCAGTCCGAGGGCCGTAATGAGGAGGGGCGCAGCCCGAAAGCGGCGCAGGCTGCTCATGTAGGATTCGGTTTGAGTAAATTCGAGCCAGCCGAGCAGGCGGCCATCGGCCCCGGTGAGCGCGCCGCGGCAGTAAAAATGGCGGTCAAATTCGGGCACGGGGGCCGCTTCGACGTGAGACGCTCCGGCCGCCGCATTCGCCTGATCCTGCGGGGTCGCGGCGCGCAGCAGTTCCACGGTGCCTGATGGTCCGGGCGGTTGGTTGGAGGCGGCGGCGACGAGCCAGCCATCGCGCAGCACCACGATGCGAGCCACCGAGAGAAAAGGCGTCGCGCGCACGATACGGGCAAGCTCGCGCACCAACGCATCGGATCGGCCATTCGCGAGACCTCCGACGAAGGCGGAAGCCGGGAGGGGCAGCGCCGAATTCGGGGCGGGGAGGACGAGTTGAAACTCCGCTGAGACGAGCGGTGCCAGGAGCGCAGGATCGATGGTTTTCGCCGCGGAGGCGGCGCGGCGCAGTCGATTCTGGAGCAGCTCTTCGCGCTGGTCAGCGGCGGTCCTCAGACTGAACGCCAACCCGACGGCGCACCCAATCAAGGCTGCCAGCAAGTAAGGGCGCGCCTCGGTCGCTCGCCACAGTGGCTCGCTGGGGCGGTCAGACTCCTGGCTTGGCCTCACCAGCGCGAGGATAGCCAGCATGGCGGCGCCCGCCTGCCAGAGGGCGGCGAACAAACCAACGCAGGTGGGTGGGCCCGACCGTTGGAGGCTATCAGTCGCGACCGCGAGGGGGCCATAGGTGGAAAACACGGGGGCCAGGCCGATCGCTCCGATCGCCCATGACGCCGATATTTCGGTGCGCGATTGCCGGATGAGCAGGAGCGCGATGAAGACGGCACTGATCGCCAGTGTGCTGCCGCCCACGAGAGGATGGGGTGGGTGCAGGGCTAAGATTGCCAGGAGTGGAATGGGGGTGAACCACCGCAAGGCGAGTCCCCGGCGACCACCGAGCATTCGCCAGCCCCACGCGGTGAGCATGACCGCCGTCGTCGCGACGAGGGCCAGTTCGCCGGCCAGGTTGGGGGCGATCAGCGCCGGGGCGTAGGTGGAGGCAGTGCCAGGGACGAGCCGTGCGAAGAAAAATCCAAAGGGTGGATTGTAGAGACCGAATTGAATCGCGGCGCTGGTGACACCGGCCCCGGCGGCCCAAGGCAGCCAGGTCATTTCGCGGCTGTGCGGAGACGACCAGCGCCAGAGCACGAGCGCAAAACTCCAGCCGATCAGCGCGGTGAACCAAACGATATCTTGATTCGCTCGCAGCCAGTCCAGCTCCGGCCACGGGGCGGCATCTCCGAGCATGGCGGTCGGATTGGAGAGATGGGTGAGGCCGAGAAACACGGAGTCGGCGGGGCGCGGATCAGAACTGCTCCACGAGCCCGTGGAGGATCGCGTAACGGACGAGCCCGACGGAGTCGAAGATGTTGAGCTTGTCCTTCAAGAGGCTCAGCTGGTTGTTCACCGTCTTCGGACTGCTGC
>CAMBVX010000015.1 GCA_945871085.1 Opitutus sp. GAS368
CCGGAGTTCAGTGTTTCGTTTCTCAAATTATCCTGACGCATGGATGGAGGCGACCATGCGGCGGCTGCGAAAAGGATAAAGGCGAAATCCTCTGTCGCCGCACCCACCCCTGCGGAGATGATTTCGCGCGAACTGATGCACCGCACGCCCGCGGGCATTGTGGAGGATTTCGAACAGGGGAACTGGTCTCGGCGTCGCGCCAATCGTGGCATCGTCGTAGTTAAGAGGCGCTCATAAGGTTCAGTCGGCGCACATGCGTGCTGCGACGATTCCATCCATCGAAAAGGCCGAAGCGCGGCTGGTCTGGCCGGAGCTAAGGGGAGGCGGCGTAGCCGCGAGCCCGGAGCGGAGCGCCAGACGAGCCGCGCCGTGCCGCCCACCTCCGCCCACCAGCCTTGCGCGAGCCGCGGAGCCGGAACGAGCGGAGCGACGAGCGCAGGGCTGGCCTTGGTGGCGCAGGTCGCCAGTCTACGGCTATACGATCAAGAACGCGTCAGAAAATACTGAATCACTACAGCGGCCATAGCCCCGCCCAAGGTGCAGGCCACAAGGTGCATACGCCTGCATCCACGTCAACGGGCGCCCGAGGCACCACGTATCGGGGGCTACGTGTCGCTGGGAGCGCCCTGGGACGCGCGACGCCAATCGAATGCCCCCTAAACCGCACCATTGGAGGCTTTGGGCACATCTACGCGGCGACCGCGATCGTCACGCCGGAGGATGCGGATTGAGGATCGCGCCGGTGTTTTGGCAAAATACTGAAGAATTCTTCCGCCTCCGCCGGTGTTTTCAGGTCGAGGTAGTGCTTTCGGATGATGGCCTCAGAGTTACCAGCTTGGAGATCCGGGCCGCCGTCGAGCAGTCCCAAATCCGCGCAACGACAAAAGCACTTCCTTCTCGGTAGCGATGACTGTCGTCAGGGCAAATCACCTCGGTCGATGAATGGGCGGGACCGGAAGCGTGGAGCGGCCTGAATCGCCGCTTTTTCGGGGTAGTCCCTAGGGGCAACGCTATAACGTCTGGTACCCCCTGAAAGAAACCCGCCTCGAAGAGGCGTAATAGGCAGGGCAGTGGAATATATATAATTTATTGTCCAGCATATTAATAGGTAATTTTAATCAGGCGAAATGAACCGCCGACAAGGGACGCAAGGGCGCGGCGCAGGAACCTCCGCGCAAAACAGGCCGTTTTTTCTAGTTGGCCCCGACCCCGACGTCTAACCGGCGTTCTTCGCCTGTCCAAATCGCGCCCTTTTTTAGGCGATATGGTATGCTTTACAGGATACGCCCGACTTCCTGACACGCACAGACCATGCTCCCCTCACCCACCACTTCGCCAGCGCCCTACGGACCCCGAGGGTCCATAGGGCTCGGTCAACGCTGAGGCCACCGCCTAGCCATGCAAATCTACTCCGCCATAACCATCGCCGACGGGAATATCCGTCGCATGTGGTATGAGGCGCCGGGTGAGCCGGAAGCCAAGGCCTTTGCGGTGAAGGTTGGTGCTGGTTTCGAAGGGCCTGCAGTTCGGCCCCAAGTGGCCTGCGAGCCGCCCCCCGAGGCTTACAACGAAGAAGCCACCCGGCGTTTGCTGGGTGGCATCTCAAAGTCGACGCTTTATCGTGAAATTCAGGACGGCAAGTTGGAGCGAGTGCCTGGCACTCGCCGGATTCTGATCACGCGCTCGTCGATTGAAGCGAGGCCACAGTGGCGGGCACTGACGACTCCAAGCTGAACGGAACAGCGTCGCTTTCCGTCTTCACCCCATTCGGGCCCACCGGATTCGCCGGTGTTGGCACGTTGGCGCCCGTTGTCCCGTACTTCTTGGCCAGAGACGCCATGATGCGATCAGCTTCCGCACGGGCGTGCGTCTTCCGGATGTGACCGTAGGTCTTCGCGGCCAGCACACCACCGTCGGAGTGACCGAGCCACTCGGCCAACAGCGGGAACGAAGCGCCTTCCTCCAAGGCGACTGTCGCGAAGTAGTGCCGTAGTTCGTGCTGCACGAGTTTAGGGATCCCAAGGCGCCTGCACGCACGGGCCAGAGCGGCGAGGCAATCGGCAGTCGAGGGAAACAGCGTGTCGTTGGGTTGTTTTCCGAAGGCAAGCCGCGAGAGAAGCGGGCGCAGTTCGGGCACCATAATCGGCACGTCCCGTTTCGACTGCTGCGATTTGGTGCCGTCAACGAAGAGAAAACCCTGGGCGTTCTTGTTGATATCGCCCAATCGCACATCGAGGGCCTCTTCGTGCCGGCACCCGGTGTAAGCGAGGAATTCAGCAAGGTCCGCGTTTTGGTTGGCGAACTGCTGACGAAACGAGAACAGCGCCCCGCCACGCTTCGTGCTAATCCTTGCCGCGTCGGGCACTGCGCGCATTTCCGCGAAAAGTTTTTGCATGACGTCCGTCGGCGGTAGGTCCGGTTGGCGCCGGACCTTCGGCAGATTGATTTTCTTCTCCAGCGTCGACTTGGTAAGGAACGGATTTTCGACGCGAACACGTTTATCGACCGCGATGTCGAGGCAGACGCGCAATGCCCACATCGTCTGGTTCACAATGTTGTTCGAGAAGCCCGTGCGCTTTTTCACCCTCTTGGTATTCGGACCCACACGGCCGGCCACGAACACCGCGCGGTTCTTCAAGTGGTCACGCAAATCCATGATCGCATCGAGGTCGACCCGGGCGGCTGGATAGCTTTCGAAAATGCCGCGTTGCCAGTGCGTGCGGAGCCGGTCCAAGTGGTTCTTGTAGGCCTGCCGCGTCCGCTCATTGCGCTCGGATCGTTGAACAATTCGGAGCATCTCCTCTGCGCAGGCGCCGAGAGTCCTAAACTCAGCACTCTTCCCATTCTGCCCGCTCGCACGCAGATCAGCCACCTCGGACATCTTGTCGCGCAAACGCCTTCTCGCCACCTTCAGGTCGTCCGTTTCGAGTTGAAGGAACGGGCGAGACGGTCCGGTGCGAGCTCGATAAAAATATCGGCCGACCGTCAGCTTTTTATACAGGCACTCAGGCCACGATTCCTCGCGCCACCAAGTCGCACCTCCGCGCCGGGCCTCCGCCTCCGTCTGATACTTCCTGCCCTTGGCGCTGGTTGCCGCGACTTCCTCTTGTTTCTCGCTGGGCGAATCAGAGTGGGTATCCATGATGGGTATCCATACACCATAATCACCCAATTTCAAGAGGTAAATTCTATTGGTAATAGAAGGTGAACGTCATCTCCTGCTGTTCCCCGAGCACCGCCTTCATGTCGTCGGTCCACTCGCCGTAGGGTGCGCGATCGGTAATGGCGCTCATGCACGCCCGTTCCGCCGCATCTTTCGCCGTGCTATCCACGTTGACGATCCGCGCGATCAGGCCCTTGGAATCCATCACGAATTTGACGGTCACGGCACTCCCGGCCGTTGGGTAAACTCTGCTCTCCCGGAGCAGGTGCTCCCACTGGATTTGCACGGACTCGATCATGCGCTGCAAGTAGGCGCCGTAGTTGCTCCAGCGTGCATCGACCGCCGTTGGTCCGATATTTTGCGTACCAAATTTATTCTCCGCAAAAATCGCCGGCCTAACCTGCTGTTGTTTTACCACGGTGGGCCGCGGACGTGGGCGTTGTGGGTCGATCGCTGGCTGCGTCGCCATCGCGTCGTTCATCAGCGGCACGTTTTTCACTCCCTCGATTCGCGTGGGGATCGCTCGAGTGTTCTCGGCAATCTTCGAAATATTGCTGGCAAACCCGTCTTTGCTCTCGCCCTCTTTTTTCTCCAAACCCGTCAATGGATTCTGCTCCAGCTTCGGCGCCTGGACGGTCTTCTCCGACGGCGGGGTCACGTCCACGGGCGGCACTGCTTCCATCAGCTCGATCGGTTTCGACAGCTGTCCGCTCACAATCTGCGTGGACTGAAAATCCTTTTTCCCTTCGAGCGCCGGCATGTCATTTTTGCCATCCGGCGTTGGCTTTTCCTGTGCGACTTGCTGATTTTGGGCGGCAAAATTTGTCGTCCTATCCGGGATGTTTTCCGGTGCATCCGGATTCGTCTCTACAAACTTGGTCGGCGGCGGCGGTTTAACGGTCGGTTTAATGAACGTGTCCGGTGCCAGCTCGATGCTGAACGGCTTCGCCGACGCATGGGGGCGATGCGCCGACGCCGTGAGCGGGTCGACCCGGAACAAATACGGCGAAACCAGCCACAGCAGCAGGTAGAAAAGAATCACGCCGGCCACCCCCACCAGCGTCGACCGCGACTCCGGGTCGGCCCACGTGCGCACCGCGAAACTTCGCAGCGAAGCGGACAGAGAGGGTGTGGTGATGGACAGACTCATTCAGGTGTGTGACGTGCGTAGACCCACAAGGTCATGGCAGCAGACCACACCGCGTCAAAATTTGTTTCGTGGTTTCCACCGGCAGCCCGATAATATTCGTCAACGACCCGCGATACCCCGCACCCAATAGCTCGCTGTGCTCCTGAATCGCGTAGCCCCCGGCCTTGTCGAGGGTGTGCACCCGCGCCAGATAAGCCTCGACCACGGTCTCATCAAACGCCGCAAACGTCACCTCGCTCGCCACGCCCTCGTCGATCTTCAGTCCGTCGCTCGCCCGCCGCACCGCCAATCCGGTAAACACCGTGTGCGTCCGTCCGCTCAACCGCCGCAACATCGCCCGCGCCTCCGCCCCGTCGCGCGGTTTATTCAGCGCCATCCCGTCGATAAACACCGTCGTGTCCGCCCCCACGACCACTGCATCCGGATGACGCGCCGACACCCATTCCGCCTTCAAAGCCGCGTTGTGCGCCACCATCACCCGCGGATCGGTCGACGCTTCCTCGTGCTCCGTCACGTCGGCGACCACGACCTCGAAGGTCACGCCGATCTGCGCCATCAGCTGCCGTCGTCGCGGCGACGCTGAGGCCAAAATCAAGCGAGCCCCCCGCGTCCCGCCGGTCATGGCGCTTTTTCCGCGAGCACGGCGCGCACATCACCCTTCGCGCGGGCCAGCTCCACGCGGCTCAGATTATATTGGTAAACGGCTTCGAGGAGATTGTCCGCCGCGACCGCCAGCTGCGTCTGCGCTTCGATCACTTCGCGGTTGTCGGCCACTCCCTCGTTGTAGCGCGAACGCGCCAGCCGCAGCTGCTCGTCGGCGAGGCGCGCATTTTTCTCCGCCACCGCGATCTGGGCGAAACGCGACGACGCGTCCTGCCGCGCCAGCCGCAGTTCGGACGAGATCTGCAACTCGAGGGAATTGAGCCGCGCCTGCTGCACACGTTGCCGCGAGAGCGCCGAACCGCGGTCCGCAGTCGCCCGCCAGCCGTCGAAGATCGGCACGGTCACCGTCGCGCCAAAGGTCCAAACCTTCCGCCGTCCTTCATCGTCAAAATTTGCCGCCGCGTGGCCAAAGTCGCCGGCCAGACCCAGTGTCGGGAGTCGTTGAAACGTCGTTGTGCGCACATCGAAGCGCGACTGCTCCAGCGCCTTTTGCGTCCGCAGCCAATCGGCGCGTTGCTCAAAGGTCGTACGTCCTTCGCCCAGCATCCCTAAACTTGCATCCACGCGCCGCAACGGAAAATCCGCCAACTCCAGTGCAGCCCCCGGGTCGAAGTTCAGTAGCCGCTTCAAGACGAGATCGCTCTGCATCACCGACGTCACCTGCTGCAACCGCGCCTGCTCCGCCTGCGCCAACTGCGCTTCGGCTCGCGTGACGTCAATCTGCGTGGCAACACCCGCCGCGAGTTGGTTGCGCGCGAGCTCGTGCAGCGAACGCGCACGAGCGATGTTCGCATCGAGCACATCAAGCCGACGTAAGTTTCGCAGATGCCCGAAATACGCCTGCGCCACACTCGTCAGCGCCGTCTGCACCGTGGCGAGCACGTCGATCTTCGCGACCTCCGCTCCGACGCGCACCGCCTGCCTCGCCGAAAGCAACTGGGGGTTGATCAGCGCATAGGACCCCGTGATGCGTCCGTCGTAGCGATTCGAGGGGCGGGTCTCGCTCAACGCGCCCGTTGTGCTCAGGATGTTGAGGTTGCGCGACCGGCGCTGCGTCCCCGTGAGGTTCACGATCGGTAAAATGCCCGCGCGCGCTTGGTTGGCCTGCTCCAGCGCTTGGGCTGCCACCTCGCGGCTGATCAGCACACTGCTGTTCACGCCTTCCGCCGAGGCCAACGCTTGCTCCAGTGTGAGTGTCGTCCGGTCAGCCGCGGCCGCTGCGTTCAGACCAACCAAAAATACGAGAAAAGGAAGAATGCGACGGTTGGGCATAGTGCGGGTTGAAAAAACGAGTCGTTAACAAATCGCCCGCCTGACGTGCAGTGCAAGCCCGACGTTGCGAGTTGTCACTCGACAAAAAGCGACCCACGTTCCCCGCTTTTATTATTATCCATGCGCCTTGGTCTCGCTCAGCTCAATCCCACCGTCGGCGATCTCGCCGGTAATTGTCAGAAAATTCTCGCGGCCTATGCCACTCTTGTCGCGCAAGGGGCCGAACTCGTCATCTTCCCCGAACTCGCGGTCTGTGGCTATCCCCCGCGCGATCTGCTTTTCAAACGCCGCTTCGTCCCTGATGTCGCCGAAACCCTCGCTCAGATCGCCGCGGCGACCGGCGCCGTCCCCGCGATCGTCGGCACCGTCGAACTCAACCCCACCGGCCGCGGCCGCCCGTTCTACAACTCCGCCGCCTTCTGCTACCGTGGTGCCGTCGTTGCCGTCGGCCGCAAATGTCTCCTCCCCACCTACGACGTCTTCGACGAAGACCGCTACTTCGAGCCCGCGACCTCCCCCACCGTCGTTGATCATGCCGGTCATCGCATCGGCCTTACAATCTGCGAAGACATCTGGACGCACCCGATGATCAGCACGCGCCGTCTCTATTCCGGCCGGATGCCCATCGAACAACTCGCCGATCAAAAGTGCGACCTCATGGTCAACCTCTCTGCCAGTCCTTGGCACACCGCCAAAGATGGCGTCCGGCAAAATTTCGTCGTCTCCGAAGCCGCCCGCTCCCTCGGCTGCCCCGTCGCCTACATCAACGCCATCGGCGGTAACGACGAACTCATCTTCGACGGCCGCAGCCATGTCGTCGACGCCCAGGGCCGCGTCACCGCCGGCCTCGCCGCCTTCGCCGAAGAACTCCGCGTCGTCGTCGTCCCCCTCGCCCACACCTCCGTCAGTTCCGCCTCGGGCGCCGTCGCGCAACTCTCGACGCTCAACTCTCAACTTGCCCCCAGCTTCGCTCCCGCGGAACTCGGCGACATCTACCACGCCCTCGTTCTCGGCCTGCGCGACTACGCGCAAAAAAGCGGTTTCAAGCGCGCCCTCATCGCGCTCAGCGGCGGCATCGACTCCGCCATCGTCGCCGTCCTCGCGGCCGAAGCCTTCGGCCCTGAAAACGTCATCGGCGTTTCCCTGCCCTCCTCGATTTCATCGCAACACTCCCGCGACGATGCCCGCATCCTCGCGGAAAATCTCGGCATCCGTTTCGAGACGATCGCCATCGCCGACGCTGTGGCCGCCGCCGAGACCGCCCTCGGCCCCCTCTTCGCCGGCCGCGCGCCCGACGTGACCGAGGAAAACATCCAAGCCCGCGTCCGCGGTGTCCTCATGATGGCGCTCTCAAACAAGTTCGGTTCTCTCCTCCTCACCACTGGCAACAAAAGCGAAATGGCCGTCGGCTACTGCACGCTCTACGGCGACATGTGCGGCGGCCTCGCCGTCATCAGTGATGTCTTCAAAACTCAGATTTTCGCCCTCGCCCGCTGGATAAATTCTCCCGCCGCGCCCGGCACCGGCCGTGAAATCATTCCGCTGAACACAATTCAAAAACCCCCGAGCGCCGAGCTCCGCCCCGGCCAAGTCGACCAAGACAGCCTCCCTCCCTACGACATCCTCGACGCGATTTTGAAAGGCTACGTCGAAGAAGGCCTCTCCCGCCGCGACCTCATCGCGCAAGGCTTTGCCGCGCCCGTCGTCAACGACGTCGTCCGCAAAGTGGACCTCAACGAATACAAACGAAAACAAGCCGCCCCCGGCCTGAAAATCACCCCCCTCGCCTTCGGCGTCGGCCGGCGCATCCCGATCGTGCAGAAATACGTGAGCTGATTCGCTCGATGGACGGGTTGCCCAACTCAGCTTTGTCAGCATGGCGCTTCGCCCTAGCCACACTCGGTGCGGGTGGCTTGATTTTGTCGCTCTACCTTCGGGTCACCTACTACAATCTTCTCGTTGCGCTTCGAACCGATGTCCCAAACTTCGTTTGTGGGTGGGTTTGGCTGCGACTTGGGTCGTCCTCACATTTCTTTTCACCCGTCTAAGGTTTAGATCACTCGCACTGGTAGCTGTCGCATCCCGCACGATTGCTTTTTATGACGCATTCACTCTCTGACGACCTCTTCGCCCGCGCCCTCCAGCTCATCCCCGGCGGCGTAAATTCCCCCGTCCGCGCTTTCCGTTCGGTCGGCGGCGCGCCGTTTTTCGTGAAGGCCGCACGCGGTGCCACGCTCATCACCGCCGACGACCGCGAACTCATCGACTTCGTCTGCACTTGGGGCCCCGCCATCCACGGCCACAACCACCCGGTCATCAAAGCCGCCATCGCCGCCGCCCTCGAAAACGGCACGTCCTTCGGCACGCCTAATCCCTACGAAGTCGAGATGGCCGAGCTCATCACGCGTTTCGTGCCGTCGATCCAAAAAGTCCGCATGTGCAACAGCGGCACCGAGGCGACCATGTCCGCCATCCGCCTCGCGCGCGGCTTCACGCGCCGCGACAAAATCATCAAATTCGCCGGCTGCTACCACGGTCACTCCGACTCACTCCTCATCAAAGCCGGTTCCGGTGCTCTTACTCACGGTCACCCCGACAGCGCAGGCGTTCCCGCCTCCTTCGCGCGCGAGACCATCGTCCTGCCCTACAACGACACCGTCGCCCTCGACGCCGCGTTCGCCGCCAATCCCGGCCAAATCGCCTGCGTCATTCTCGAGCCCTACTGCGGCAACGTCGGTTTCATCATGCCCGACGCCGGCTACCTCGCCGCCGTCCGCGCTGTCACCACGCAACATGGCGCGCTCCTCATCTTCGACGAAGTCATGACCGGCTTCCGCATCGCCAAGGGCGGCGTGCAAGAGCGCGAGTCCATTGTTCCCGACCTCACGTGCCTCGGAAAAATCATCGGCGGCGGTTTGCCCGTCGGTGCGTTCGGCGGACGTTCCGACATCATGGACTGCCTCGCCCCCCTCGGCCCCGTCTATCAAGCCGGCACGCTGAGCGGCAATCCCCTCGCCATGGCCGCCGGCATCGCCGCCCTCCGCCTCCTCGAAGACGACGGCTCTGGCACATCTCCCTACTCCCGCCTCGACCGCCTCGGCCGTCAGGTCCGCGATGCCGTCCTCGCCGCCGCCCACGCCAAAGGCCTCCCCGCCCAAGTGCCCCAATGCGGCTCCATGTTCAGTATCTTTTTCACGGCGACACCCGTGCGCGACTACGCGACCGCCCTCACCGGCGACGCCAAACTCTTCGCCCGGTTTTTCCACGCCTGCCTCGCGCGCGGTGTCTACCTCGCGCCCAGCGCTTACGAAGCCGGCTTCATCAGCACCGCCCACGACGGCCCCGCGATCGACCGCGCCTGCGAAATCATGTCGCGAGCCATCGCGGAACTTTGATTGAGTCTTCGGGGAACGCACCACCGTCTCTCTCCCATTCATGCGCTACTGTTTTTCTTTCCGTCGCCTGCTCCTGCTCTCCGCGCTCTCCGCGTCCTTCGCGTTTCAATTTCTCCACGCCCAGCCCGCCCCTCGCGTCCAACCCATTGACCCCGCCTCCCTCGCCCTCGACGACGTCAAACCCGGCCAACGCGGTGAAGTCTGGACCGTCTTTCGTGGCACCGAACCCGAGCCCTTCTCCGTCGAAGTCACCGGCGTCCTCCGCAACGCCCTCGGCCCCGGCAAGTCCCTCATCGTCTGCGAACTCACCGACGAGCGTGTCCAAAAAATGGGTGCGGTCGCCGGCATGAGCGGCAGCCCCCTCTACATTGACGGCAAACTCGCCGGTGCCCTCAGCTACCAAATTCAACGTTTCGAGACCGTCCGCTTCGCCGGCTTCACCCCCGCCGCCGACCTCGCCGAAGTCCGCGAAAAAGTTACCGCGTCCCACTCGCCCACGCCCAAGCCCACTTCTTCGCTCACCCCGCTCACCCCGCTCGCTCCCTCGCTCAACTCCGTTCCGCCTCCGACTCTCCGCTCTCCTCTCTCAGCCCTTGGCTCGTCCCACGCCCCGACCCCGCTGACGCCCGCTTTCACCCTCACCGGCCTGTCCCCCGCCGTCGCCGACCTCTTCGCCCCGCGCTTCGCCGCCCTCGGTCTCTCTGCGATCGCGCTCGGCGGCAGCACGCAGTCCGGCACAAACGAAAATCCGAAGTCGAAAATCGAAAACACCACCCTGCGCCCCGGCTCCGCCGTCGCCGTCGCCGTGGCCACGGGCGACATCACACTCGCGGGCACCGGCACCGTCTCGCGCCTCGACGGCAATCGCGTCACCGCCTTCGGCCACCCCATGTTGTCCCTGGGAGAAGTTTCCCTGGCCATGTGCGCCACGGAGATCGTCACCATTCTCCCGTCATCCATGTCGTCGGTGAAACTCGCCAACACCGGCGCCGTGATCGGCACGATTTCCCAGGACCGTCTCTCCGCCGTTTCCGGCACGCTCGGCCCCGGACCCGCGATGACGGACGTCGAAGTAACCGTAAAACCCCTCGGCAGCGCCCCCCGCACGTTGCGTTTCTCCGTCGTCCGCCAGCAGCAACTCACCCCGGTGATCGTCGCCGCCGGCCTCACTCAGGCCATCATGGGATCCAACGACGCCGGTCTCGCCAACGGCTTTCGTCTGCGTGGCAACATCTTGTTTCCCGCCTCCCAGTCCCTCGCCACCAAGAGTCTGTACGCCGGCCCGCAAGGTTTCGCCCAGGGCCTCAACGAATTTGTGCAGGGCCTCAACGCGAATCTCCAAAATCCCTACGAGAAAACTTTTCCCGACCACGTTACCTTCACCGTTGAAGCCCTCGCCGAGAACCCCTCCGTCGTTATCGAACAGTTTCAACTTTCCCGCTCCACGGCGCGCGCCGGTGATACCGTTCAGGCCACCCTCTCCTGGCGCGACTTCCAAGGCGCCACGCATCGCGAGATCATCGACCTCACCATCGACCCCGCTTGGGTCGGCAAACGCCTCGAAGTCGTCCTCGCCCCCGGTCGCACCCTCGACGAGCTCACCGGCCGGCCCCGCCTCATCTCCGCGTCCGAGCTCCGCAGTTTTCCCGCCTACCTCACCGCCATCCGCGACGGACGCCCGACCGACGGCCTCAGCCTAGCCATCGTCGAAACCGCAGAAATTTTCAGCGACCAAACCATCGCGACGCCCGAGACCCCGGGCTCCATCGAACGCATCGCCCGCGCCTCCGACGAAACTCGTTTTCGCAAGCGTGATGCCTTCCTCCCGCTCTGGGAACGCCACGTCCTCCCCGGCAAACTGACCACCACCGGAGTCCGCCGCCCCCTCCGCATTGTGGAGTGACGCCGTCCCCGCCCCGCCCCCGTTTCGGTATTTTTCTGCCCCCATTTTCCTGGTACTACACCGTCCCGCCGCAGTCGTCCCCGCTCCACTCTCTTCATGCCCACTCTTCCTGGCCTTCAAACCTTCGGTGTCTTCCGTGTGTTCCGTGGGCTCACCCCGGCCTCTTCCCTCCGCTCTCTTTTCATCGCGCTCGCGGGTTCCCTGGTTTTCACCTCCGTTCTCCCAGCCGATCCGCTCTCGAAGAAAACCGACATCGATTTTTTCCGCGACGTCCCCAGCCGCAGCCTTAAACGCCTCGCCGCCCGCTCCGATGGCCGGCTCGTGGCGGGCCCCATTCTCGCTGAACTCGTCGTTCCCGCTCCCGCCGATCTCCTCTGGTGCATCGAGTCCACTGCTGACGCCACGAAGTTCCTCGTCGGCACCGGGCCCGACGGAAAAATCCTCGAGATCACCTACAATCCCGCCCTCGCCACCTACGCCTCGCGCGAACTCGTCAAACTCGACGATCCGCAGGTCTACACCGTCAAACCCCTCGCCGACGGGGCCCTCCTCGCCGGCACGTCCCCAAAGGGCGCGCTCTACCTCGTCCGCGATGGCGCGCCCGTCGCCCGCGTCGCGCTTCCTGTCGATTCCATTTTCGACCTCCTCCTGCTCGACGCCGACACCGCGCTCGTCGCGACCGGAAATCCCGGCCATATTTACCGCGTCGACCTGAAAAAATTCTCCGCCGCTGGCGTTACCTCGGAAAAGATCACCGACGCAGCCCTGCTCGCCGAACACGGCATCACGCTCTTCGGCGAAATCCGTGACCGCAACGTCCGCCGCCTCGCGTTGCTCTCCGACGGCCGCATCGCCGCCGGCTCCTCCCCGAAGGGAAACATCTACACCTTCACGCCCGCGTCCGCTTCAGTCTCGGCTCCGCCGTCCCTGAGCTCTCCGCTCTCCGCCCTTCCACCCTCAACCCCCGCCATCATTCTCCAGGAAAACCGCGACGCCGAGGTCACCGATCTCCTGCCCCAACCCAACGGCGATCTCTATGCGACTATTGTGTTCACGGGCACCAGTGGCGAATCCCGCATCACCCCGGCCGACGGCAAGAAACCCGCCGCCGACGCCAAGCCCGCCGACCCGGTCCTCGCCGCCCCGGCCGAGAAATTCGCCGGTCGCAGCACGCTTGTCCTTTTTTCACCGAACGGTTTTCCCGAAATCCTCGCCGCCCGCGCCAATGCCGCATTCTACCGCCTGGCCCGCCACGGCGACGTCATTTTCATGACCGGCGGAGAGCTCGGTGAACTTTACGGCTACGACATTAAATCCCGGCTCAGCCTCACTTTCGCGGGCAGCATCTCTTCCCAGCTCAACGGTGTGACGCCCATCCCGGGTGCGCCGGGAAAATTCTTCGTCATCCGCAACAACGCCCCCGGCTTTGCGCTCCTCGATTTTTCCGCCTCCGGTCCGCGCGAAGCCGAAACCCGCCGCCTCGATCTCGGTCTCCTCGCGCAACTCGGCGCGTTGCGTTTTAACCGTATCCGAAATATCGCTGACCCCCAGCTCTCCGTCGAAATCCGCACCAGCCATGGTAGCGACGAACTCGAAGGCTGGGGCCCTTGGAGCGCCCTCCAACCTTCCGAGGGTGGCTGGCGCGGCGACTCCCTGCGCGGCCGCCACTTCAAACTCCGCATCCGTCTGCTCGACACCGCACTCGGCGCTCCCGCGGCCGAAATCGACAAGGCCACGCTCTACGTGCTGCCGCAGAATCGCCGCCCCACCCTCCAAGATTTTCGCCTGATTTCACCCAACTTTGGCCTCATCCCCGCCGTGGAACAGCCTCCTGCGCCCAACGCGTCGCTGAGCCAGCTCGTCTCTGCCAGCCCGAAAGACGAGGACGCCAAACGCAAAGCCACGTTGCTGAATAGCCAGATCGTCCCGTCGCCCGGCACGCAAGTTGTCTTCTGGACCGTCACCGATCCCGACCAAGACAACGTCCTCAGCACCTTTTCCATCCGCCGCGAGGGCGATACCGCGTGGACTGATCTCGCCGCCAACACCCGCGATAGCTTCGCTCAATTTGACGGTTCGCACCTGCCCGACGGTGTCTACTTCACTCGCCTCGTCTCGACCGAGACCGCGCCGCGCCCCGTCGGCGACCGCCTCACCGCCACCTTCGAAACCGACGATCTTGTGATCGACCACACGAAGCCCGAAATCCTCGAGGCCAGTGCCCGCCGCGATGGTGACCGCGTCATCATTTCGGTCAGTGGCCGCGACGCGCTTTCGCTGCTCGATGGCATTGAAGTCATCTTCAACAACAGCGTCCGCGAAGTCGTCGAACAACCCGACGACGGCGTGCGCGACAGTCGGCAAGAACGTTTCACGCTCGACGTCCCCTGGGCGAAAGTGAGTAACGCCACCTCCGCCGAAGTCACCCTCTACGACGCCGCGGGCAACGGCACCCCCCGCCGCGTCAACTGGTAGCCCGCGAATCCCGTAGCCGCGAGCGTGAGCGAGTGGCCCCTCGTCCACCAAGGCCGCTTCGCTTAATCCCCTCGGCCGCGCCCGGGCGGATCGCGTGCTTGCCCGTGCCGCCCGACACCAGCTGCTTTCACGCCATCCCATGAGCGACGAGCCCTCGCCTCAATCCTCCCGCATCCTCTACCAGACGGAGGATGGTCGCACGCGCTTCCAGTGTCGTTTTGAGAATGAGACCGCCTGGCTAAGGCAGGCGCTCATGGCGGAGTTGTTTGAGATCGGGGTGAACACGGTGAATTACCATTTGAGGGCGATCTTTGCCGAGGGTGCACTGCGCCCGGAGGCAACTATTCGAGATTATCGAATAGTTCGAAACAGGGGGGCACGACAGATCACCCGGCAGATCGAGCACTACAATTTGGAGGCCATCCTGGCCGTCGGTTTCCTCGTGCGCAGCCGCTTTTCGTAGATTTGGATTTTGAGCAGGGTGCTACGGAACTGAAGAAGCTGCCAAAGCCCAAGAAACCCAATTCAACGAAGCCACGAGCCTGAACTCAACCACCGTCGAAGAGACCGCGCTCGGCTGGTTCAGGCGGGAATGGGCTACTCGCCCGATCTCCCGGCCGCCGCGGTGAAGGATGTCCTCGCTCACGCCACCCTCCTCTGCGCCGACTGGGCGATCTGACGCGCGCCGCCGCCTACGCCCGCGGATGCGCCTTCGCGTAAATCTCCTTGAGCCTGGCGACGCTCACGTGCGTGTAAATTTGGGTCGTCGCCAGTTGCGCGTGTCCGAGCAGTTCCTGCACGAGGCGCAGATCCGCCCCGGCGTTGAGCAGGTGCGTCGCATACGAGTGCCGAAGCTTGTGCGGCGTCAGATCCAGCGGCAGCCCCGCGAGCGTGAGATAGCGCTTCAGCATGAGCTGCACCTCTCGCACTCCCATTCGCCGCCCGTTTGTATTCACCAACACCGGACTCGTCGGCTCTTTCGCCCGGGCAAACTCATCGCGAAATTTCACGAGCACCGCGAGCGCCACCCGCCCTAGCGGACATAAACGTTCCTTTTGCCCCTTGCCCAGCACGCGGGCCACGCCGGTCGAAAAATCGACGTCCCCATACGTCATCCCCACCGCTTCGCTCACACGCAACCCGCCCCCATACAGCAGCTCCATCGCGAGCCGGTCCCGCCACGCCGTGTGCGCAGCGATGCCCTCATTCTCCAGCAACCGCTGCGGCCCGGTGAGCAACAGCTTCATCTGCTCCTCGGTCAGAAACTTCGGCAATCGTTTCTCCAACTTCGGCAACGGCACACCGAGCAGCGGATTATTCCTCAACTTTTCCCGCTGCATCCAGAACCTGAAAAACGCGCGCAAGCCCGACGCGTGGTTGTGCAACGTCCGCCGGTCAAACCGCCGCTGCCCCTCAATCACAAAGTCCCTCATCTCGCGCGAACCGAGCGTGCTCAAACCGTTCTCCCACAGGCCGGCCCCTACGAGCCACCGGTAGAAATCTTCAAACGCCTGCCGGTAATTGCGCACGGTGTAGGCCGAATAGCGCCGCTCCTTCGCGAGAAAATCTTCAAACGGCGTCCACCACTCCGCGACCACCGCCGGCGGCACCACGGCGGGCCGGTGCTCGTCGCCGGGCCGCTCCGCCTTAGGCTCCTCCCCGTTGGATGCTTTTTTCGACATCGCGCATCACCTTCGTCGCATGCAACCGCAGTGCACCTTCGGGATCGAGGCCCTTGGCCCGGGCCGCCGCTGTGAGCTCAAACAACATTTTCCCGAGCATCGTTTCATCCAACTGCTCGCCCAACGCGCGCACCTGCGCCGTGTCCACCGCGCCTTCGGCCGGCAGTTCTTTCTTCTCAATCTGCTTCCACACCGCCTCGGCAAACATCAACGCCGGCAATCGCGGCGGCAGGTCTTTGAACACGCCCGTCGACACCGGACCGTGTTTCTTCTCCGTCGCTTTGATCTCCTCCCATTTCACAATGACTTCCGCCGCCGTCTTGAGTTGACCGTCGCCAAACACATGCGGATGCCGCCGCACCAACTTCTCATTGATATCTCGCGCGACGTCCTCGAATGAAAAATTTCCGGCCTCTTCCTCAAGGCGGGCGTGAAACACGATTTGGATCAACACGTCGCCCAATTCCTCCCGCATGTGCGCGAGGTCCCCGCGATCAATCGTGTCGATGAGCTCGCTCACCTCGTCGATCAGACAACGCACGAGCGTCGCATGGGTCTGCTCTTGATCCCACGGACATCCGCCGGGCTTCGCCCGCAATCGCACCATCGTCTGTTTCAGATCCTCAATCGCGCTCATCAAACCACGGTGCCTGCGGAACTCACGAAATACACGGAAAATTTCGCCAAAAAATTCGGCTTTGAGTTCCGCGTGTTCCGTGTGTTGCGTGGTCGCTCTCATGTCCGACAAACTCACCGAGATCATGGCGTGGAAGCGTCACGAGATTGCGCCTTTCATTCGCGCCGTCTCCGCCGCCGAGCTGTCCCGCCTGGACGCCACGTTGCCTCGTCCGCCGTCCTTCGCCGCCGCCCTCCAGCGCGCCGACGGCAAACTCGCCGTCATCTCCGAGATTAAGCGGCGCTCCCCTTCCGCCGGTGACATCAAGGCCGGTGCCTCCGCCGTCGCCCAGGCCGTCCGTTATCAATCCGCCGGTGCCGACGCGCTCTCGGTTCTGACCGACGAAAAATTCTTCGGCGGCACCCTCGACGATCTCCACGACGTCACCGCGCATTTTCGGACCACGCCGCCCGCCCGTCCCTGCATCCGCAAGGACTTCTTCGTCCACCCCATCCAGGTGCTCCAAGCCCGCGCCGCCGGCGCCAGCGCGATCCTCATTATCGTTCGCGCCCTCACCGACGAGGAAATGAAAACCTTGGCCGCCGCCGCCAACGCCGCCGGCCTCGACGCTCTCTTTGAGATTCACGCTGAGCCCGAGATCGCCCGGGCGCTCGCCCACGGGGCCCGGATTATCGGCGTCAACAATCGCGACCTCTCCACGTTCACGACCGATCTCGGCCTCAGCGAGCGCCTCATCCCGCTTTTCCCCTCCTACGTCACGGCCGTCAGCGAAAGCGGCATTCACACCGCTGCCGACGCGGCCCGCGTCCGCGCCACCGGCGCCCACGCCGTCCTCGTCGGCGAGGCCCTCATGAAAGCCGCCGATCCCGCCGCCCTCCTCTCCGCGTTTCGCTCCACCTAAATTTACCATGACACTCCGTCCCATCACCGCCTTTACCAAACTCGGCGGCTTCTATTTCCTTCCCCGCACCCTCGACAAGATCCGCGTCCACGCGCGCGGTGAACTCCACCCAGATCACCACGAATTCCTCGGCAAGGGCTTCGACGGCCGCCTCTGCCATTTCCTCGGAATCGGCTACGAAGCCCTGCGCCTGCGCACGCTCGCCGGTGGCACCGACGAAGAGATTCTCCGCTGGATTCAGGAACGCGGACGAAAAACCTCCGACGTGGATCTGCTGATCTGGAACGGGTTTTCCGCCAAGCGCGGCTGGCGCGACGACGCCACGCCCACCCTCGAAAAACAAAAAGCCGACAGCGGACTCGCCCATCGCGCCGACCTCCTGACGTTTTTCGATTACTACGAAGTCGACGAAGGTCGCGCGCCCCGCTGAGCCATGCCGCTCTCCTTCAGTGCGACCCGCGACCTCCTGACCTCGCTCGGCCACCAACCGAAACGTTTCCTCGGTCAAAACTTCCTCGTCGACGGCAACATCGTCCGAAAATCCCTCGAACTCGCCGAAGTCAGCTCCGGCGATACCGTCGTCGAAGTCGGTCCCGGCTTGGGCACACTCACGACGGCGCTGCTGCAAGCCGGAGCCGAAGTCTGGGCCGTCGAGAAAGACCGCAGCCTGCACGCGCACCTCGAATCTACGCTGCTCAATCCCACCGCTCACCCCGAATTTGCCACGCGTTTTCACCTCCTCGAAGGCGACGCGGTCGAGCACCCCCTGGCCGCTCTCCCCGTCGAGCGCGCCGCCGTCGGCTTTAAGATCGTTGCCAATCTGCCTTACGCCATCGCCACGCCGTGGCTCGACGGTGTGCTTTCGGGCCCTCTCCCCTCCCGCATGGTCTTGATGCTCCAGCAAGAGGCTGCGCAACGTTATGCCGCCCAACCCGGCACCAAGTCATTCGGTGCCATTTCCGTTTTCCTCCAAGCCGCCTACGAGATCGCCCCCGGCCACAAGGTTGGCCCCGGCTGTTTCCATCCGCGCCCGGAGGTGGATTCCTATCTGATCAACCTCGTGCGCCGCCGCGCCCCCTACGTTTTCCCGGCGACCGTGAAGGCTATCGTCCGTGCGTGTTTTCAACAACGCCGTAAGCAGATCGGTGCCCTCCTCCGCACTCACGCCCCGGCCCACGCCACCGAAGCCCGGGAACTTCTCCTCGCCCACAGCCTCTCAGAGCAGGCGCGGCCCGAAGAGCTTCCAGTCGCCTGGTGGATTCAATTCGCCGGGTTGCCAGCCTTTGCTTGAAAGCCGCGCCGCCGCCGTTCTAATCCCGACCACTCCATATGCTCCGCCTTACCCTCGCTCTCCTCCTCGCCACCTTTGCCGTCGTCGCCCCCGCCCAAGATGCTGCGCCAGCTCTCGCCGGCAAAGTCGAAGGCAAGACCTACGTCTCCCCCACCGGCGTCTTCAAAGTCACGATCCCCGTCCTCCCCGAACTCGGCGGTGAGATCTCCGACACGCCCAACGTCGTTACTTTTCAAGATGCCTTCAATGTCCACATCAGCATCGCCGCCTTCAGTCAGGATGCCACCCAGCGCTGGGAAAATTCCACCCGTGGCGCCAAGGACTACCTCATCTATTTTTTTAGCAACTTCGTCCTCTCCGATTTCAAACAGGCCTTCCAAGGCGTGCAGATTGAGAGCGCGAAATTTATCCCCGGCACGCTCGAGGGCTCGCTGATTACTTACATTCTCATCCCCGGTGGCACGATGTTCGCCAACAAAGTTCCGCAACTCGACACCTCCGACCGCATCGCGATCGCCAAGCGCGGCAACCTCCTCTTCGTGAAAAACGGTCACATCTTCGTCATTAGCGTGGAACTCGCTGAACGCGTCATCGAAGGCCGCACTTACAAAAAAACCACCGCCGAAGAAGACGACATCCTCCGCCAACGCCTTAACGACGTCGTCGACAAGATTCAGTTCGCAAAACTCCCCGGCACCACTCCTGCGGCGACAGCGGCAAAGGAGTAAGTTACCGCTGGGGCCCGTGCTGCGGCCGGCGCTGTTGCCTACTTCGCGGTCACGTGCGGCGGTCACGTGTGCGGCGCTCCGCCCTTGCCTCCGTCCGCGCCTGCGGCCCACCCTTTGTCTCATGACCCTGCGCGACGCCACCGAGGCCGATCTCCCGGCTATCGTTGCCATCTACAATAGCATTATCCAAGGCCGCATGGTCACCGCCGACCTGACCCCGGTGACCGTCGAGTCTCGCCGTGCCTGGTTCGCCGCCCACCAAGTTCGCGAGCGGCCGCTTTGGGTCCTGGCCGACGCCGCCGGGACGATCGCTGCTTGGGCGAGCTTCGATACGTTTTATCCACGCGCAGCCTACGACGGCACCGCGATGCTCGCCCTCTACGTCGCCGAATCCCACCGCCGTCAAGGCCTCGGTCGTCGCCTGCTACAAGACGCCATCAACTGCGCGCCCGCCCTCGGGCTACACACCTTGCTCGGCTACATTTTTGGTCACAATGCTCCCAGCCTCGCGCTCTTCGATTCGCACGGCTTCGCCCGCTGGGGTCACCTGCCACGCGTCGCTGTCCTCGATGGCGTCCCGCGCGATCTCATCATCGTCGGCCGCCGCCTCACCCCGTAAGCCACGTGCCCCCATGCACACGCCCCTCGTCCGCTTCGTCCGTTTTTTAGCCGTCGTCACGCTCATGTCCGTGCCCAGCTCCACGTTCGCTGCGCCTCTCGCGCTCGATGCCGCGAAAGCTCCCTTCGCGGCGAAGAAACCCCAAGACGTCTCGCTCCACGGCGACACGCGCATCGACGATTATTTCTGGCTGCGTGACAAAACTGACGCCGCCGTCCTCGCGCACCTTCGTGCAGAAAATGCCTACACCGAGGCCGTCACCGCTCCGCTCCAACCGCTCCGGGCCGAACTCTATCGCGAGATGGTCGGCCGTATCGAAGAAAACGACACAAACCCGCCCACCAAGAAGGGCGAATGGTGGTATTACAGCCGCACCGAGCAGGGGAAACAGTATCCGATCTACTGCCGCAAACACCGCTCTCCGGACGCCGCCGAGCAAGTCATCCTCGACCTCAACGAGCTCGCCAAGGGGGAGAAATTTATGTCGGTCGGACGTCAGGTCGTCAGCGACCACGGCCATTTGCTCGCCTACTCCATCGACCGCACCGGCTACCGCCAATATCAGCTCCGCGTCAAAGATCTGCGCACCGGCATCGACGTCCCGCAATCCGTCGGCCAAGTCTCGTCGTTCACGTGGTCCGCCGACAGCGACACCCTTTTCTACGTGCAGGAAGACCCGGTCTCGAAACGTAGTTTCCACCTCGGTCGGTGGACACTCTCGACCGGGAAGCAGGCGTGGCTCTTCGACGAGCGGGACGAACTCTTCGGCATCGGTGTCAGTCGCTCGTTGGACGGCGTCTACGTTTTTTGCTCTTCCGCGAGCAAGACCACGAGTGAAGTCCGCGCCCTGCGCGCCAACGCGCCGCTCGGCGATTGGCGCGTGCTCGTGCCCCGCTCCACCGATCACCATTACCGCGTCGATCACCGCGCCGGGCTCTTCTATTTCGTCACCAACCGGGCCGCGAAAAACTACCGCGTCATGACCGCACCCGTCGCCACCCCCGACGAGTCGCATTGGACGGAATTTCTTCCCCACAACCCCGCCATCAAAATCTCCGATATCGATCTCTTCCGCGACCACGCCGTCGTGTCCGAGCGCGAAGACGGTCTGCCGCAACTCCGGGTGATCGACCTGCGCACGCGCGCCGCGCACCGCATTGCGTTGCCCGAACCCGTCTTCACCGCTGGCCTCTCAACCAATCTCGAAGCCGACACGGCGACCGTTCGGTTCAGCTACCAATCGCTCGTCACCGCTCCGGCCATCTTTGACTACGACATGGCGACCCGCACGCGCACGCTGTTGAAGCAGACGGCCGTCCTCGGCGGCTACGATCCGGCCAACTACCAAAGCGAACGCATTTGGGTCACCGCCCATGACGGCGCGAAAATCCCCATGTCCCTCGTCTACCGCGCAGATCGTCGCGTCGCCGGCCCGCAGCCGCTCTACCTTTACGGCTACGGCAGCTACGGGAGCAGCATGACGGCGAGTTTTTCTTCTACGCGCCTCAGTTTGCTGGACCGGGGCGTGATCTTCGCCATCGCCCACATTCGCGGCGGCGGTGAACTCGGCGAACCTTGGCGCGAAGCTGGCCGGATGCAGCACAAGCAGACGACGTTCACCGACTTTATCGCCTGCGCCGAATACCTCGTCCGCACCGGCTACACCCAGCCCGCGCAACTCGTCACCAGCGGGGGCAGCGCCGGCGGCTTGCTCATGGGCGCGGTGCTCAACCTCCGACCCGAACTCTTCCGGGCTGCCGTTATCAAGGTCCCCTTCGTCGATGTCTTGAACACCATGCTCGACGCCTCCCTGCCACTGACCACCGCCGAATACCTCGAATGGGGTAATCCCACGATCAAAACCCAATACTTCTGGATACGCGCCTACTCCCCCTACGACAATCTCCGCGCTCAAGCCTATCCCTCCATTCTCGTCACCACCGCCCTCAACGATAGTCAGGTCCCCTATTGGGAGGGCGCCAAATACGTCGCTAAACTTCGCACCCTAAAGACCGATTCAAATCCTTTGCTCCTCAAGATCGCCCTCGAACCCGCCGGCCACGGTGGGGCCTCGGGTCGCTACGACGCACTGCGCGAAACCGCCTTCGACTACGCTTACCTTCTGTCCGAATTAAATCTCAAATAATTTTATGCACCTTGTCGCCAAACTCTCCGTGCTCACCCTCGCGACCTTCGTCGGCACCGTCGGGCACGCGGCCGAAGTCACCCCTCCCACCACCAAGACCTTCGGCCTCGTCATCCATGGCGGTGCCGGGGTGATCGAGCGCAAGACCATGTCGGCGGAAGTCGAGGCGCACTACCGCGTCGCACTCACCCAATCGCGCGATGCCGGTTATGCGATCCTCGACCAAGGCGGCACCGCCCTCGATGCCGTGATTGCCGCGATCAAAATACTTGAAGACTCCCCGCTCTTTAACGCAGGAAAAGGCGCCGTGATGACCGCTGACGGCACCTGCGAGCTGGACGCCTCCATCATGGACGGTCGCACCCAAGCCGCCGGCGCGGTGGCCGGCATCCGCCAAATCAAAAATCCCATCACCCTCGCCCGCGCCGTCATGGAAAAATCGGAACACGTCATGCTCACGGGCGACGGTGCCGAGCGCTTCGCCCAGCAGCAGGGCTTCGAACTCGTCGGCAACGAATACTTCCAGACGGAGTTCCGCCGCAAACAGCTCGAAGCCGCCAAAAAACGCGAAGCCGCCAAACCCACCTCCGCTCTTTCAGTCCCGGGCGTTTTCCCGGTCGCCCTCGCCGATCAAGATCACTTCATGCGCACTGCCCGGTATGGCACCGTCGGCTGCGTCGCGCGCGACAAGAGCGGCAATCTGGCCGCAGGCACTTCCACCGGCGGCATGACCAATAAGAAATTTGGCCGCGTCGGTGACGCCCCGATTATCGGCGCCGGCACCTACGCGCACAACGCCACGTGTGCCGTCAGCGCCACGGGTTGGGGCGAATATTTCATCCGCGTCGGCGTCGCCCGCGACATCGCCGCCCAGATGGAATACAAGGGCTCCAAGGTCGCTGATGCAGCCAAGGCCACTCTCGCGAAAGTCGGCGCCCTCGGCGGCGATGGCGGTGTCATCTGCATCGACAAAGACGGTAACGTCGCCCTCCCGTTCAATTCCGCCGGCATGTATCGCGGCTACAAACTTTCCACCGGCGCCGCCACCATCGAGATTTTCGGTTCGAAGTGACCGCGGGCGCTGCGTGTCGCGGGTCACCGGGATCGGCCTCCGGTATCACTGGAAGGGAATGATGCCGGTTGGATTTCGCGTTCTTTAATATTGCTCTGTCACTTGCCTCGCGAAAATCACCCTGCACGGAGTGTAACCCAATAGGTTACACTTACACTCAAATTGGAGGGTGAATCAGGGCACAACCTAGTCGCGTAATACTCGCCGCCGCGCTGGCATCCACCTTAACCGCCGGACTGGCGGCATAACCCACCGACCGCCCCGCCCAGCATCGTCCGCTGGCAGACAAACCGCGTGCTTGTTTGATCGACCCTGTTCCGCGCGAGGGCATCGGCCCGCGCAGTGGGCACGACTGAATCGAGCGTCGCCGCCGTGATCGCTGCGGCACGGCGATCAGTGGATTTGGTCTTCGGGCGTCTGGGGGTTTTTCACGATGCTGCGATGTTTTTTTCCAGCTTGGTTTGCGACGAAATAACGGCCACCACGCCTCGTTTCGTGCGCGCTGGCGCACCTTCAGTTTCTGGCGGGCACACTTGGCCTCGTGCTGTGCCGGCTGGGACGCTTTCTTGGCGCGTTTGGGTCTGCCCTTGGCCCCGATCACCTGCTTCTGCGCGGCCGTGAGACAGTCCTCCATTTTTCCACCGGGCGTTGCCACTCGGAGATCTTGGGTGCCGCCGGAGTCTTCGTCGGATTTCAGATTTCGCCTTTTGTTTCCAGGGGTGAACGGTGGGCTTGCGACGCGCCCGGACCCACGAGCTCTTTTACCGTGGCAGCCAGGATGCAAATTAGTCCGCGCGGATTTCAACGGCGGGACGGTTACATGCTTTAACCCAGTCCATTTCCCTCCGTGGACCCCATGCTCGGCGCGCTCCACTGGCTCCCACGCGTTCCTCTTCGTCGCAGGATTGTGACCTGATCGTCCCCAGTTTGCCGCACGGTCGCGTTAGTATCGCCATATCCCGCACCACCGACTCGACCACCATGCTATGAACACCGTGCCACATCCGCTCAATAAATTGCACCCTCGCACTCTCGCTGCTCGATTCACCCCGCTTGCTTCGGCACTAATTTCCCTAAGTTCGGCCCATGCGGCCGAATCCACCGGCACGACCGCCAAAGAGTTCGCTCAGGCCGGCGTCGTCTCGCTCCAAAGTTTTGTCGTCACTGGCTCAAACATCCAACGCTTGGATCTGGAAAAAGTCGTGCCCATCACCGTCATCGACCAAGACGCCATGGCCGCGCGCCAAGCCCTCCTTCCCGTCGACCTGCTGACGTCCCTTCCGTCAGTCGTAAATCTCCCGGAAAACGAAACACGTCTGGGCTCCTCCGGTGCCCGCGGCGACAACGCCAATATCAATCTTCGCAATCTCGGCGCCACCGGCACCCTCATCCTCGTCAACGGTCGCCGCATGGCGATCAACCCGATGACCGCCGGACTCTCGCAGGCCGTAAACGTCAATCAACTCCCCACGCAGGGCATCGAGCGCATCGAGGTCCTGCGCGATGGCGCGTCCGCGATCTACGGCTCCGACGCTGTCGGCGGCGTGATCAATTATGTCCTGAAGCGCTCGTTCAACGGCGCCGAGACGACCCTGCGCTACGCCCAGCCCGAACACGGCGGCGGCCAAAGCATCCAGGGGACGTTCACCTTCGGTTCGAGTTTCGCCGGCGGCCGCGGTCGCCTCTTCGGCACGGTCGAGACCCTCTATCGGGAGGCTATTTTCCTGCGCGATCGTGACTTCAGCAAAACCTCGAACCTCTCGGCTCAAGTGCCGGCACCATTCAACACGAACGGCTCTTTCGACGCCCGCACCGCGCGCGGCCGCTACCCGACCTTCCGCCTCGGCACCGCCACCGCCAATAATTATTTCCGCCCCGTGAACGGCGCGCTCACCTTTACCACGGCCGCCGTCAGTCTCACCACCACCCCCGAGTTCTACCTCGACCTGAACGAATTCGGCATGGCCGCGCCGCGCATGGCCCGCGCGAATACGTTTGTCTCCGGCGAATTCGACGTGACCAAGGACGTCACGGCCTTCGCCGATTTCTCCTACTACCAGGCCGAGTCCACGATGGTCCGCCAGCCTCTCGCGCTCAACGCCCCGACCACCGACAAGCTCGGCACGATGTCACTAGATAATCCCTACAACCCCTACGGCTCGCGTTTCTACAGCGCCGCCGGCGCCCCCAATGCTGACGGCACCGCCCGCCTCACCGGCGCGCCGCGCACCGTGAGCATCGTCTCGGTGACGCTGCCGGATCTTGGCGTGGAGAAAATCTCCACCAAAGCCGACGTCATCCGGTTCGCCACCGGCCTGCGCGGCAAGCTCGGCGGCACGTGGACGTGGGAGACCTCCGGTTTCTATAATCAGGTCAACGGCCAAGACCACGCCTTCCCCGATGTGCGGGAGAGTTTCCTCCAGGCTGCGCTCCTGCGCACCGATGCCAACGCCTACAATCCCTTCGGCTCCACCTTCAAGGTGCAGAACGGCGCGGTCGTCGCCGACCGGCCCTACACGAATCCCGCAGCGGTTGTCGACTCGTTCGCGTCCGTCTATGTGCGCGAGGCCGACAGCTCCATCGCGAGCGGCGACCTGCGAGTGACCGGTCGGCTGCTCAAATGGTGGGGCGGCGACATCATGGCCTCGTTCGGCGGCGAATTCCGCAGCGACAAGCTCGCCGACAAGCGGCCGCCGTTCAGCGGTGAAAACCCCGCCGGCTCCGGCCTCGATACGACCGACAACGACTACCTGCTCCACCCGCCGCGCCCCGACGTGATCGGGGACCGTCGGATCACGAGCTTCTACGCCGAAGTCGTCCTGCCGCTCGTCGGTGCGGAGCGCCGCGTGCCGCTCGTCAACACCCTCGAGTTCACCGGCTCCGGCCGGCGCGAAGACTACAGCGACTTCGGCACCACCACCAAACCGAAGATCGGGGTCAACTGGCGGCCTCTCTCGTGGCTCATGCTGCGCGGCTCCTACAACGAAGGTTTCATGGCGCCGAGTCTCGCCGCGCTGTTCACGAGTCCGCGCTGGTCGATCACCGCCGGCGCCGGTGACGTTGACACCTACCGCAATCCTCTGACCAACGAAGGGGCCTACGTGCAGCGCAACTATTTTGGCGGCAATCCCGGTCTCAAGGCTTCGGAGTCCAAGGGCAGGACCTACGGTTTCGTAATTGATGCGCCCGCCATCAAGGGCCTTAGCGTGACCGCCGACCAGTGGCGCATCGAGCGCACCAACCTCCTCGGTCAGCGCAGCACCGGGCAGATCCGCGCGAGCGATGTCACCCTCCTGCAAGCCTACACCAAGTCGCAGCTCGCCGCCGGCCGCACCGTCGCCCAGATCGACCTCGGGAGCGGCACGCCGAGCTACAAAGGCGATCCGGATGTCGTGCGCTATCCGGTCACCCCGGAAGACATCGCCGCGTTTGCACCCTACAACACCGCCAACCCCGGGAATCAGCAGGGCATCGCCGGCCGGGTCTTCTCCGTGAATTCCCCCTTTATCAACGTCGCCGCCAGCGACCACGAGGGCGTCGATCTCGGCCTGCGCTACGTGCTGCCGAAACTCCCGTTCGGCAACGTCGTACTCAACTCCGAGTGGGCCTACCTCGTGAAGTCGCGCTCGGTGCAGCGGCCCGCGAACCAGCCGGTCACCGAGAGCAACGACCTCGACGTGAACGGCGTCTCCCGTTGGCGCGGCACCACCAATGTCTCGTGGCGGCGCGGCGCGTGGACGAGCAACCTCGGGGCCTACTACGTCGGCCCTTCGCAGGACGGCGCGAGCACGAATCAAGCCGTGTGGGAGTCCCTCGGTCGGCCCGCTTACATCGCGCGGCATTTCACCGCCGGGCAATTCGTTTACCGCTACATCGTCGCTTCCACGATCACCTATAACGCCTCGCTCGGCTACCGCTTCGGCGCTGATGCCTCGCGTTGGCTGCGCGGCAGCCGCGTGCAGGTCGGCATCGCGAACCTCACCGACCAGGCACCGCCGATTGCCTCGGGCGGTTTCGGCTACAGCCCCGGGGTCAGCCAGAATCTTCTTGCTGGCCGCACCTGGTCACTCGAGCTCACGAAGGCGTTTTGATCTTCCATGCGCCGCCACGCGTTTGCCCTCCTCGCGGTTCTCCTCGCCCTCGACACGACCCGCGCCGTCGACGCCGCGCCTGATCCCGTGCGCGAAGCGAACCGCGCTTGGCTCGCTTCGCTCCCCGCCGCCCGCCGACCCGAGCTCACCCAGCACGGTCTCGTCGCCGAGGAGATCTGTCGCTGGAAGCCCCGCGGCGCCAATCAAGGTGTCGCCGTTGATGCCCGTCATTTCTACGGAATCGGCAACTACGTCGTGGGCAAATACGACAAGGCCACGGGCGCGCGCGTCGCCGAGTGGGTCGGTCTTCGCGGCGGTGCCACCGTGCATCTCAACGGCGGTCTCATCCAAGATGGGCTCCTCGTCTTGTCGCATTCCAATTTCCCCCAATTGCCGATGGCGAGCTCGCTCGAATACTTCGATCCTGCCAGCGTCCGGCCGGTCAAATCAGTGAGCCTCGGCCTGCGCCACGGCTCCCTCACATGGGCGGAAAAAAAAGACGGTTTCTGGTGGGCCTGCTTTGCCCACTACAACGACCAAGGCACCGCTCCCGGCACCGACCATCGGTCCACGATGGTGGGCAAGTTTGACGAACGCTGGCACTTGCTCGAATCGTGGCTCTATCCGCCGCAAATCGTGGCTGCGTGGGGCCAGAGCAGTTGCTCCGGTGGCAGCTGGGGCGACGACGGACTGCTCTACACCACGGGCCACGACGAAAAGGAACTCTACGTTCTTCGACTCCCCAAAATGGGTGTCACTCTCGAATACGTGACGACTATTGCGGTGCCCTTCGAAGGGCAATCGTGGTCCTGGGACCGCACCGAGCCGCGCGTGATCTACGGCATCATCCGTCGCACCGGCGAAGTCGTCGTCGCGCGCATCCCGGCCATCCCGGCCCAGCTGCTTCCGCGCCCGTAACGCGCGCTGCGGCGCCGGCCCTCGCGACCGATCCAGAAAGAAAAATTCCCGGCACCACACAACAAGTGCCGGGAATACCCAGAAAAATCGCTTGAGCCGACGCCGGCCATGAACTGAGCCGCGTCCGCCTTCAAACGATAACCCGGTGTCAGTCTACAATCATGCTGTCACAGCACCGCGTCGCTGCGGTGACAATTGCGTCAACCTCGCCCAGGGCCAAGGGCAGCGTTGGTTTCCCCCCGCGGTGCCTCTTCGCTGCCGGCCTCAGCCACGAGCCTCGCGCTCCAACAGCCAGCCCAACAGACCCTGCGCTGCGCCATGACACGCCGGTCGCGCTGCGCCCTGGAACACATCTAATTCTCTCAGTCCGCGCAAAACGAACGGCGGAAAATCGCCCGTGAACCAATGCTGCCACATCCCTTGCCACCTGGCATCGTCCCGACCTGTCGCCGCCGCTAACAGGGGCCAGAAACCGTCGCAGACCAACGTATCGAGCCGCGTTCCACCGATCGCGCCCGCGCAAATCTCGCCCGCCACCCGGGCCCGCAGGGCCGTAAAATGATTTGTCCGGCGCACTTCCCGCGTGCCCATCGCGAGCGGCCCACCCGCAGTCAGTTGCGCGGCCCAGCCCTCCAGCCGCGCCGGCCACGCGGGACAACCCTGAGTCCAGGCGGCGTATTGCCGCAGACGTGTGCGGGGATGGTTAGCCGGCCGGACGCCCTGCAAGCTCCACGCTCCCTGCTGCTCCGCGTAAATCTCATCGGGCACCGCCCGCCCCTCCGCCCAATCCTGCAGCGCCCAACGCGCCGCAACGTGGAGCATGGGTGCACGATTAAATCGATAGCCCAAAATTTCGAGTGCGGCGTGATGACACGCGCCTGCCCAACCCAAGCGCGCCACGCGCAAGCGCGCGTAGTGCACCTTTTGGCACCAACGTTTTGTCGCCCGCGACGCGATCAAGTCGGCCAGTTCCGCCTCTCCGAGCGCAGCGAGTTCATCCGGAATTCGCGCTGCAGAACGCCCCGCCAATGCCTCCACCGCCTCTTCCGCCGCGAACTCCTCCAGATCGTGATGCAGCCACGGCAGCAGCGCGACCACCGGGATCTCCTGCCCCCCGGCCCCCCGCGTCACATGCCCGACCTCGGGCGGAAAGAGCACCACGTGCAAAACGACTCCGTCGTAGGCCCGGTCCGAGGCGTGGCGGTGCGCGACCCAATCCGCCGCCCGCAGGTGTAGTTCAATATCGCCGGTCAACTCCGGGCCGTCGCCCAGTCGGATCCGGGCACCACGAAAATCTGGGCCGCCGAGCAGATTCCATTTTCCGCGGTGCCCCACGTGCACTCGGCGACCGTCGGTGGTGGTGGCCAGCGTGACGTCAAAATCACCGCGCAACCAAATTTTTTGCAGGAGTTTTTCGGCAAATGAAAAAGGACCGTAAAGTCCCTGGATCTCCGCAACAGCTGGGGCACGCACGCTCATCTTCCACCCATTTCTTGCGAGCCACGGCCCAAGGTCGAGTCCGATGTTTGTTTCGACGCCCGCTCACCTCACCGCGTGCCACCTCCCGCGTCAGCTACGCGGAGAAAAAATCGGCATCGACGGCGGCTCGTTGGCCGGGCCAATTCGTTAAACGCCGCTCGACGGCACACCCCGATCAAGCCAATCTCCGGGTTACGCCAGCCCCCACCCACCTCCTGCAAATCCCCTCAGCCATGTATCCACTCCTCAAAACGGCCCTCGTGCTGAGCCTGCTCGGGGCGCTCACCGCCCGCGCCGCCGACCGTCTGCCGAACATCATCGTCATCTTCACCGACGACCAAGGTTACGGCGATGTCGGCGTCTTCGGTGCCAAGGGTTACACGACGCCTAACTTGGACCGCCTCGCCCAGGCTGGCGCGATGTTCACCAATTTTCACGTCGCCCAAGCCGTGTGCTCTGCGTCGCGGGCCGCACTCCTCACGGGGTGCTACTCGAACCGCGTCGGCATCCACGGCGCCCTCAGCCCCAACGCGACTCACGGCCTCAATCCCACCGAGACCACCATCGCGGAGCTCCTCAAAACTCGCGGCTACGCGACGGGGATGGCGGGCAAGTGGCACCTCGGTCACCGCGACGCGTTTCTCCCGCCACAGCAAGGCTTCGACGAATCGTTCGGTCTCCCCTACTCCAATGATATGTGGCCCTTTCACCCGGAGGCCAAAGCCGGGACTTATCCTCCGCTGCCACTCTATGAAAACGGCCAGGTCATCGACCCCGAGATCACGCCGGATAAAATGCGCGACCTCACGACCCGTTATACGGAACGCGCCGTCTCGTTCATCGCACGCAATCACGCACGCCCGTTCTTCTTTTACCTCGCGCACTCGATGCCTCACGTGCCTCTCGCCGTGAGTGACAAATTCAAGGGCAAATCGTCAGCTGGTCTCTACGGCGATGTCATCATGGAGATCGATTGGTCCGTCGGCGAAATTGTCCGCGCCCTCGCTAAACACGGCCTCGACCGCGACACCCTCGTGGTCTTCACCACCGACAACGGTCCATGGCTCAGCTACGGCCATCACGCGGGCAGCGCGGGCCCGCTCCGCGAGGGCAAAGGCACCTCGTGGGAAGGTGGCACGCGCGTGCCGTGCATCATGCGTTGGCCCGGCCACATCCCCGCCGGCACGAAAAGCGATGACTACGCGATGACCATTGATCTGCTCCCCACGTTCGCCCGCCTCACTGGCGCGACTCTGCCGGAGAAACCCATCGACGGCCTCGATATTTGGCCGCTCCTCTCGCGCCAGCCCGGCGCAAAAAACCCCCACGAGGGCTACGGAATTTGGTATGCACAAAATGAATTGCAGGCCGTCGTGAGCGGCGATGGTCGCTGGAAACTGATCTTCCCCCACCGCTATCGCACGCTGGGCGGCCGTCCGGGCGGTCGTGACGGCACACCGGCAAAATACGAAAACTCCACTTTCGAGTCGCCGAAACTCTACGAACTCAGCCGCGATCTCGGCGAAACCACGGACGTCGCCGCCGCCCATCCCAAGGTCGTCCAGCAACTCGAAGCCTTCGCGGAAAAATGCCGCGCCGAACTCGGCGATTCTCTCACCAAACGCACCGGCCGCAGTAATCGCGAGCCTGGCCGCCTCGCCGCAGCCTCGACCAAGTAACGTCCGTTTTCGTCGCACTCGCTGGAATCCTCCCCCGGTTCGAGTAACTGGCAAGTTACCCCTTGGCATCGCCCCACTCCGTCAGCTTAGACTGTCGACGATGTCACGCCCCGTCTCCCGCCGCACGTTTCTCGCGAGCTCCGCGAGTGCCGGTCTCGCCCTTGGTCTAAATCACTCTGCCCACGGCCAACCGACGGTCGCCTCCGGCAGCACTCCCGCGTCCAAACCGATTCTCGATTGGCCCCTCTCAGACGAACGCGAGGAGACCGCGCTCCTCGCCGTCCTGCGCAGCGGCAAGTGGGGTCGCACCGCCTCGGGTGCCTCCCGCGTGAAAGATTTCGAAACCGCCTTTGCGACCCGGATGAAAGCGCGCCACTGCATCGCTACATCCTCCGGCACGACCGCCCTCCTCACGGCCCTCGGTGCGCTCAACCTTGGCCCCGGCGATGAAGTCATCATGCCGCCCTACACCTTCGTCGCGACGTTCAACGCCATCACTGCCAGCTTCGCGCTCCCCGTCTTCGCCGACACCGACGCCGCGACGTTCCAGATCGATCCGGCCAAAATGTCCGCCGCGATCACGCCCGCAACGAAGCTACTCCTCCCCGTGCACATCGCCGGCTCGCCTGCCGACCTCGACGCCCTCTCTGCGATCGCGCAAGCCCGCAAGATCACGCTGATCGAAGATGCCTGTCAGGCCCCGCTGGCCGAATGGCACGGCCAACCCGTCGGCACCGTCGGCCTCGGCGGCTGCTTTAGTTTTCAAGCTAGCAAAAATCTCACGTGCGGCGAAGGCGGCGCGATCCTCACCAACGACGAAACGTTCGCCCGCCTCTGCTACGATTTTCATACGCCCGGTGGCGGCAAGAAAAGCGCGAGTTCCGGTCGCGGCGCCAACTATCGTCTCGCCGAATTTCAGGCCGCCGTGTTGCTCGCGCAAATGACCCGCCTCGAAACGCAGGCGAAAACCCGCGACGCCAACGCCGCCTACCTTACCGAACTCCTCCGGAAAATTCCCGGCATCGTCCCCGCTTCCCTCGCCCCCGGCGTCACGCGTAGCGCGTGGCATCTCTATATGTTCCGCTACGAGTCCGCGAATTTCGCCGGGCTCTCGCGGGCCAAATTTCTCGCGGCCCTCGCCAAAGCCGGCGTCGCCGCCAGCAGTGGCTACACCAGCCTAAACACCACGGCTCACGTCCAAGCCCTCGCCGCGAATCCCCACTACCAGCGCCTCTACGGCCAAGCCGCGATGGCCCGCTGGGTGGACCGCAATCAATGTCCCGTAAACGACCGCCTCGTCGAGGAAGCCGTTTGGTTTGGCCAAGCGAAACTTCTCGGTCGCCGGGCCGACGTGGAAAGAATGGCCGCCGCCATCGCCGATATCCAAAAGCGTGCCGGCGAACTCGCCCGCTCCTAAACGGCGAACGCGTCGTCCTTCCCCCACCGGCCGATTTCATGTCCGCTCCTTTTGATCTTCGACCCCTCGTCGCCACCGATCACGAGGCTGCGGCGCGGTTGCTCCACCGCTCGCTCGTGCACTGGTATCAAAGCCGCCTCGGCCAAGGCGCGCGTTTCGGCCCGAGCCACGAGCCGTTCCGTCTTTTCCCCGAGGTCTACGCCGAACTCGATCGCGGACACGCGGTGGCCGCGTGCGACCGCGCGTCCGGCGAATTGCTCGGTGTGTGTTTCGTCCATCCGCGAAAAACCCACGTCGCCGTGGGCATCGTTGCCACCGCGCCCGAGGCGCAGGGCCGCGGCGTCGCTCGCGCGATGCTCACTCCCGTCATCGCCCAGGCCCGCCGCGACCACCTGCCCGTGCGCCTCGTCTCGAGCCTGCTCAACCTGGATTCTTTTTCACTCTATTCGCGCCTCGGGTTCGTGCCGCACACCCTTTACCAAGACCTGACGCTCGCCGTCCCCACCACCGGCCTGCCCGGGCCCGCGCCCGCCGGCGCACATCGCGTTCGCGTCGTTTCGGATCCCGCAGAGGCTGCCCGCCTCGCGGCGTTTGAGTTCGAACTTCAGGGCCTCGATCGCGAGTCCGACTATGCTTTTTTCCTGCGCAATCAGGTGGGCGCGTGGCGCGTCTCCGCGCTCGACGATGCCGACGGCGCACTCGCCGGCTTCCTCGTCGCGAGTCACCATCCGTCGTGTGTGATGCTCGGTCCCGGAGTCGCGCGCGATGAGGCGGCCGCTGCCGCGCTGCTGTGGTCCGCACTCGACGCGCTGCGCGGCGCGAGCCCCGTTTTTCTCCTGCCGTGCACCGCCGCCGCCCTGATCCAGCAGTGCTACGTGTGGGGCGCGCGCAACGTCGAACTCCACGCCGCCCAATCCCTCGGCCCCATCCCGCCCGCCCGCGGGCTGTCGTTCCCCACGTTTCTCCCGGAATCTGGTTGAGCGCGCTCGGGCCGCGCCACGCATCACTCAACGCGTCACCTACTTCGCGGGTACGGCAAGCATGTCCACCATCGCGGTGCGCCCCGTTGAGCCCGAGATGCGTCATACTGCGGTGTAGCCCGGCCATCGTAAGCCGCACCGACGACCGCATGTCGGCCCCTTTGGGCGCCTGACCCGAGATAAAAATCCGCCCTCCTGCCGGCATGATGGCCGCCCCGGATCGCGTCACTTCCACCACCGATCCCTTCGTCGCTGACACCGCGACTGCCTCGAAGGCCACCCGCGCGCCAGCTTGCGTGAGCGGCGTGCGCACCAGCGTGAACGCCACCGGCATCGCAGCGAACCGCCTCGCGACCGCAGCCTCGACCTCGGCGACGCTCCGATCATCCTCCACATAAGCGCACAGCCGCACCGCGCGCGTCAGATCGCTCCCGGATCTCGCGACCACCTCATCGAGCGCCGTCAGCGCCGCCTCCGCCTCGCTGCGGACGGCGCTCGCGGCGTGGCGAGCAAATACCTGTCCCGTAAACACCCACGTCCCATCCGCGACGCGCACCGCCGCCGCTGCTCCGGTGGGCGAGCGACTCGGAATTCGCTGAATCGCTCCGGCCACCACCCCGTGACTTGCCTCGCCCCACGAGCAAGTCAGCGACGCCCAGACGAAGACGATCAGGATAATTTTCTGCCTCATGGTTGAGCGGGGATTCCGCAACAGGGTTCTCCCTCACGCAGCATGCTCAATCCTGAAATCACCTTGCCGAAACAGTCACCCTTCAGTTAGACGCGCGGGCGTGATTCCCACTGCCTCCCGCCCACCCCGCACCAGTTCTTGGCCGCTGCTGATACTCGTCGTCGCAGTAGTTTGGTCCGGCTGTACCTCGGTCACCCCATCAGCGCCAGCCGGTTGGCGCGCCGGCCTCGGCCGGGAAAAAATCACCCCGACCGACGCGCTCTGGATGACCGGCTACGCCTCCCGCGATCATCCCGCCGAAGGCACGTCGCAAGATCTCTGGGTCAAAGCTCTGGCCATTTCCGATCCGGCCGGAAACCGCGCCGTCTTGCTCACGCTGGATCTCTGCGGCGTCACGCGGGAAATCTCCGATCTCGTCGCCGCCGAAATCATGCGGCGTTATCGCCTGCCGCGCAGCGCGGTGATGACGAATGTCTCGCACACCCACTGCTCGCCATGGCTCGAAGGCAGCATCGCTGGCCTACGCATTTTTCCGCCAGAGGGCGTGAAAAAAGCCGCGCTGTATCGCGTCGAGCTGGAAAGAAAAATGATCGGGGCCGCCGCGAGCGCGCTCGATTCGTTGGCTCCCGCCACCCTCGCATGGGGCGAAGACGAAGCGACCTTCGGCATCAATCGCCGCGAGAACGCCGAGAAGGATGTCCCGGCGCGGCGCGCCGCCGGCACACTCAAAGGCCCCTCCGATCCGCGCGTGCCCGTGCTCGCCATCCACGATGCCGCCACCGGCGTCCTGCGCGGCCTGCTCCTCTCCTACGCGTGCCACAATACCACGCTCTCGATCTATCAATGGCACGGTGACTACGCCGGTTCCGCCCAAGCCGAACTCGAACGACGACATTCCGGTGCCACCGTGATGTTCACGAGCGGATGCGGCGCTGACATCAACCCCAACCCCCGCGGCACGGTCGCATTGGCCGAACAACACGGCCGTGCGCTCGCCGACGCCGCCGATCGTGCCCTCGCCCGTCCCTTGAATCGCATCGAGGGTCGCTTTGCCTCCGCGCTGGAAGACATCACCCTCAGTTTCACTCGCCAGCCCACCTCCGCCGAGCTCCGTGAGGCGATGGAAAAGGAGCAACCCAGCAAAGCCATGCATCAGGCCTGGTCCGCCTCATTGACGGAACAGCTCCGCACGAAAGGCGATGCGATCCTCAGCTATGCGTATCCGATCCAAGTGTGGAAACTCGGCGCGCTTTCGTGGGCCGCGCTCGGCGGAGAAGTCGTCGTGGATTACGGTCTGCGGCTCCGTTCGGAGCACCCAGGGAACCTGTGGGTCTTCGGTTACTCGACGGATGTGATGGCCTACATTCCCAACGAACGTGTGCTCCGTGAGGGTCGCTACGAGGGAGCCACATCGATGGTCCCTTACGCCAAACCAAGCCCATGGAACGTCGGTCTCGAAGAAAAAATTACCGCTAAGACCCATGAACTTCTTAGGCAGACCGGCGCGAAATAATCGTGACTGCATTCTCGGTGACGATGAACGCCCGCATCCGCGATTGACGTCCGACGCTACATTCGCACCGTCAGGAAAAATCGGAGGAGTGGCTGAGTTGGTTTAAGGCACCTGACTTGAAATCAGACGTGGGGGCAACCTCACCGGGGGTTCGAATCCCTCCTCCTCCGCCATTTTTCCGACATCAAGAACCTCTTGATACGGGATTAATTTTTTGCAGACACCTGCACGAGAGCGAGAAGCAAAAGAGGCGATTTAACGCTTCGGAAATAAGTTCTCGTTCTGAGGGTCCGGCGAAATGCCAAAACGCCGCTGAAAAGTGGTCCGTTCAGGGTGCCGTTAAATTTCGGTGCGTGAGTTTTCCGCCGAATCTGCGATAATGTCCGCAGATCAGAAACACTCGGGGTAGAGGCCTTGTTGGGACTCCCCCGGTCAACCTTAACCAAGGATTTTTCATGCCTACGATCCCATCGAATTCTTCGCGGACCCGTGCCTGCACGGTGCCCGTCGCCATCTACTCCCGCGTCTCCACCGCCAATCAGGTCGGAGGGCGCTTCGATTCCTGTGAAAGCCAAGCCGCCGTCTGTCGCGATTACATCGCGAAACACGCCAGCGACGGCTGGTTCGAAGTCGCCTGCTTCTCCGACCCGGCCTACTCGGGCGGTTCGATGAACCGGCCCGGCGTCCGCGCGCTCATGCGGCAAATCGAGGCCGGCGAAATCAAGATCGTCCTGATCTTCAAACTCGAACGCGTGCTGCGCAGCACCGACGAATGGGGGCCGTTCCGCTCGTTTCTCCAGCAGCACGGTTGCAGGCTGGTGAGCCCAACGGAAGACCTCTCCGACGAAACCCCGTCTGGTCGTTTGAAAAACAACCTCATGATGAGTGTGGCGGAATACGAGCGGCTGAACACCGCCGAAAAAATCCGCATCAAGCTCAACGAACAAGCGAAGCGCGGTTTCTGGACCGGCGGGCAAGTGCCCTTCGGCTACCTCTACGATGAAACCCTCCAAGGGCTCAGTCCGCACCCGACCGAAGCCGCCACCCTGCGCCGCATCTTCGAAATGGCCGCGAGTCTCACCTCGCTCACCGAGATCGCGAACACCCTCAACGCCGACGGCCTCCGCACCCGCGCACGCATCTTCAACCGCCGTAGCGGTGCCAAACAGAACGTCGGCGAAAAGCGTTTCCGCTCCGACATCGTGCGTCGCCTGATCACCCGTCCGCTCTACGCCGGCCGCGTCCGCATGAACGGAAAGGAGTTTCCCGGCCAGCACGCGGCACTGGTGTCCGACGACCTGTGGGAGCGCGCGAACGCCGCGATCCGGCCGGCCGCACTGCCGACGGCGCGCCGGTTTTGCAACCGGGACAAGCATTTCCATTTGCTGAAGGCCGTCGCGTTCTGCGGCTGCTGTAACCGGGCCATGATTCCCAATGCCAGCGGCAAACTCGACCCCGACGGCAAACCCTACCGCTACTACACCTGCGGCTACGCCCACAAGGAACGCAGCGACGCGAAGTGCCCGGTGCGCCACGTCTCCGCGACCGCGCTTGAAACGGCAGTGGTCGGTTTTCTGGGAGCGTGCAGCCAACATCCCGATGCGCTCGCGGCCACGACCGCCCACGCGAGAACGTTGCGCCAGACGGATCGCGCGCCGCTGCGCGCGCGACTTACTTCCATCGAAGGCGAACTCGCCAGCATCGCCGGGCAACTCCGCAATTGCGCTCGCGCGCTCATCCTCGGGCAGGCCACCGCGCTCGACGACGTGTTGCGCGAGCAAGCCGAGGCGCTGAACGCGGACAAGCAGCGTCTCCTGGTCGAACGCGAACAGGTTCGCATCGAACTCGCCGCGTGCGAGGACGGCGATGTAGCGACCGCGCGCGTCAGCCAAGCCCTGCAGAAATTCAGCGCACTGCTGCCGAATCTCTCGCCCAACGAGCAGCGCGATCTCGTGATGCTCTTCCTTGATCGGGTCGAAGTGCGCCCGTCCACGCACCCCTCCGGCAAACTCGCTGCCGGTGTCCGGCTCCTCGAATTGCGCCTCAAGCTTCGCGTCCACCGTTTGATCGAAGGCATGGCGGAGCGACTGGTCATCGAGGAACGTGTGCAACGTGCGGACTCCGCCGCGCCCACCCGGCCGCTGGTGCTGACTGTCGACGTGTCACTCGCACCTTCATCCGGCACCGCAAAGCCGGTGACGCTCCTCGCCCCCTTTCCCTGCGAGTTGGGCATCACCCGTCGCGCCACCGCGCAGAAACCGGCATCACCGCCGATGCACCATCCGATTCACCGCGCCCGTGCGTGGCGTCGTCGGTTGGACTCCGAGCGCGGGCTCAACCAACTCAAGCTCGCGGCCGAGGAAGGACTGTCGCCCGGCTCGATCACTCACCACCTGAAACTCCTCTTACTCGCCGACGACATACAGGCTAAGCTTCTGGATTTGACGAAGGCCGAGGATGTGCGGCGCTACAGTCTCAACCAAATGAAGGCACTCGCAGAGCTACCGCACGACGAGCAGCGGAAGCGGTTGGTCGAGATCGAGCGTCGGCAATCGACCGACGCGTAACGCCCCAAACGGTCACTCAGCATCGGCCCCAGCGCATTGGGCCGATTTCCCGATCAAAGCCGCGGAACGTCGCTTCCTTTGCGTCGGTGTCGATGACGATATGGTTGGGGATTGCGGCACTGCGATCCACACCGGGGTTAAAGCACCACGCACCACCCAAGCGGGCGTGCCATCGGCGGGGGTCGTGAATGTGCCCAGAAAGCACCAAGCTGCCGAGCCGGAGTTTTCCGACTGTCGCGGCGACATCGGGATCGCCCACCTCCCGTCCCAAGTCCGAAGAGATCGGGGTCGCCAGCGGCGGCGCGTGGACCAACAACACGGCCGGCTCTTCGCCCTCGACAATGGGTGTGTGCGCCCACGGGCAGCACACGAAACGATAGCCGTCGCGAAGCACGGACGTGCCGTCGACCAGCACGGACTCACGCCCGGCCTTTCGCAGCCAACCGCCGTCGGCGTCGTTGTCCACCACCCGTTCATCGCTGGGCCACCAATCGTGGTTGCCGGTGTAGGCGTAAAGCTGGCCGGGAAATTCTTTCAGCCAGTCCCGCACCCACCGCGCCTGCGTGCGCACACCGATTCTGCTGCCAAGAAACATCTCCAGCATATCGCCGGTGAGGCAGCACGCATCGTAGTTCGTCGCTTGCTCCGCGAGCCAATGAAACCACGGCTCGCGAAAATGAAAATCGGTGACGTGGAGGAGGCGCATGGCGTCGCAACTAGGTCTGAGACTTCACGGGTGAATCACTCGGACCGGTTTCGCCGTCCCTCGGCAGAGCGGATGCGTCCTCGTAAGCGATGATGAGTTTGCCCGCCGGAATTCCGTAGCATGAAAGCATGATCTTTTTCGCTTTCTTCGCTTCGGCCTCGGAACCGTAGTAGCCATCGACGGGTTCCTCCGCGGCGGGATGACCGGGAGGAAAGGTGCCGTTCTTGATGAACCAGCGGCGGAGAAAATGAGCGGGGGCGACCATGAAATTTTTTAGAATTGGGTCGAGATCAGCCCCCTCAGCCCGGCGAAATCCCGCGCGACTGGCGGGGGCCGCGCGACTCGGCCGGGCGGATTGCCACGGAGGGAGCGGTCGCGATGACATTTCGCGACACGAGGGATTCGCATTGGGCGGCGAGCACGCCGCTGACGCGCTCAATCTCCTCTGCCGGCACTGCGGCCTCAGCCGCGAAATGCGGCCAACGCTGCACGGCGGCCGCGACCTGGTCCGTGATCAACTGGATGGCCTTTGGATCCGCTCCCGTGTCCCGCGCCACCGCAGAAACCTGCGCCACGGTCGGCGCGCGCCATTCCCCGCCGATCCCCATGCCCCGCATCGACTGCACGCTAGGCGACACGAACACCAAATCGAACGCGGGCGAAAACGCCCACTCGCCCCGCCGGTAAACGAAGGCGTGGTTCTTCCCGTGGTCGTCGCGATTGCTGGCCACGACATTGAAGATCATGCGCCGAACGCCCTCCAGCACCTGAGTCATGTCGCGTGTCAGGGCCTTCGCGACGAGCAGGAGATCGCGATAGTCGCATTTGTCGGGGTCCTTATGGGCGACGCCGGCGAAGGAGTGCACATGGATGCGCTCGCCGCCGTCGCGGTCGAACCGCCTTACCCCGAAATGCCGGCACACGTTGCCCGCCTGATCGGGCACGGAAAACAGCCGCGTTTCCGGCATCGCGATGCCCGCCGCACGGGCCATCGCTGCGTAAGCATGCTCCATCGGCCCGATCGTATTGTGCGCGCTCAGGTCAAATTTCACGAGCCACGGCGTATACCCGGCCGGATATTCACCGCCGCCGTAGAGCACCTCGTCGGGCACGCGATCATTTACCGCGACCACGACTTTCGGATAAGCGCCACCGGCGGTGCCAGCGGATTCGACCAGATGGGCGAGCACCTTGCCGGCCGATCCGGCTACCACCGCGCGGGCTTCGCGCTCCAGCACGACAAGTTTGGTCTGCTGGAGTTTCGGTGGCAAACCGGGCTCCGGCCAAGCCGGCGCATACGTCAACGCGCCCATCCCGCGCTGGCCAACATACGCGAGCCGCATCAAGGGCGTGACCTTGTTCGGCTTGATGCCTTTTTCCGCAAAACGCATCTCCATGAGCTTCGCTCCCCACGAGTCCGGGAGCGAATCGTGAAACAGCCCCGGCAGGCCGTCGAAACTCTTGGCGTGGTAATACTGCACCCCCGGCTTTCGCGGCAAATGCAACGGCGACAGGTCATGCCCCTGTGCGAGCCACGCGGAGTCGTATTCGAAGAAAATTCGGCCACTGCCTTCGACCAAGCGACCGACCGGCTGTCCTTGATAGGCGACGTTAAGCATGTGGGACCCTCCGTCCACGCTGCCGCTTGTGCACAAGTAGTTCATCAAGGGAACGCGGCGCGTCGGGGAGCGCGCACACTTGGTCGATGTCCCGCAAGTGATCCAAGACGGAGAGCACGCGCAACAAACGGATCAACGCGATCCGGCCAGTTTGCTCGAACAGACGGTAGGTCGACGGTCTCAGCCCGGCCCGGCGCGCGAGTTCATCCTGCGACCAGCCCAATTGCAGCCGCGTCGTTCGCACTCTGGCAGCCAGTTCCAAGGCTACCTCTATCTC
>CAMBVX010000016.1 GCA_945871085.1 Opitutus sp. GAS368
TCATTCCGCACATATCCATTGCACCACACCAAAATCCTCTTTTGGTTAGGAGCCTAACTATCCATCGATCAGGACTTCCCTGATCCGTTGACCTGAGCTGCCGAAACCGGCCCGCGCCGCTTGCCTACCGTTCATACCGCCTTCCGCCACCTGCTCTTGCTGGTTCTAACAACCTGGTTGGTGGAGCGTGTCTGCGGTCAAGAGCGCGAGCGCCACACGTGGGCCCTCGGCGTCGAACGTTCCGATGCGACCGGTCGCGTGACTTCGTGGACCGCCGCCGGACCGCTTCTTTTCTCGAAATCCGCACCCGAGGCCGGGACAACCAGCGGTTTTCGACCGTTTTGGGTGCAAACCACGGAAGCCAACGGTGATTTGCGCTCGGGCACCGCACTCTATCCGATCTTCACCTACCGCGCCGACGCCGCGACCTACGCGTGGAGTTTTTTCGAACTGATCAAGCGCGCGGGTCGCAAAGACGGCGCGCCCGCCCCCCAGAGCACCCTGGAAAACAGCGCGGCCTTCGATGTGTGGCCGTTCTGGTTCTCCCGCCGCACCGACGATCCCGCCGACAGCTACCGCGCCCTCTTTCCCTTCGCCGGCACCCTCAAACGCCGCCTCGGTTTCGAAGAGCTCTCGTGGAAACTTTTTCCGCTCTACGTCGAAAATCACCGCCGCGGAGCCCTCACCACCTCGACCCCGTGGCCCTTCATCCGCACGACTCGCGGTGCCGCGCACGGCTTCGCGCTCTGGCCGCTCTTCGGCTGGCAGGAACGCCCCGGCGTCTCCCGCGACGAATTCTACCTCTGGCCGCTCGGCTACAATAACACCCAAGCGCCCGCCGCCGGCGCCCCCGCGGGCACCCCGCCTTCACGTCAATTTGCCGTCCTGCCGTTCTACGCCCGCGAACAGGGACCCGGTTTCGTGAGCGAAAATTTTCTCTGGCCTTTCTTCGGCTACACCGACCGCACCGCACCGTGGCGCTACCACGAAACGCGTTACTTCTGGCCGTTTTTCGTCCAAGGCCGGGGCGATGATCGCACCGTCAATCGCTGGGGCCCGTTCTACACGCACTCGGTCATCAAGGGCATCGAAAAAACCTGGATCGCTTGGCCGTTCTTCCGCGAGAAGCGCTGGACCGAGCAGGGCCTCGCGCAAACCCAGACCCAATTTCTTTGGCGTCTCTCCTGGTCACTCGAACAACGCAGCACGACCAATCCCACCCTCGCGCCCGCTTCGATCCAACACGTCTGGCCGCTTTTCAGCACCTGGGACAACGGCGCAGGTCGCCGCCAAATCCAAGCCCTCAGCCCCTTCGAAGTATTTTTTCCCGGCAACACCAAGATGCGTGAAGTCTGGGCACCCCTTTTATCGCTTTACCGCTACGACCAACGCGCCCCCGGCCACGAGCGCCACTCGCTCCTTTGGGATCTCATTTCGTGGGAAAACCACTCCGTGTCACCTGCGCCAGCCGCCGCCACTGCATCAACGACTACTCCGGCCAACACGGCCAACCCTAAGCCCGCCCTAGAGGAACGCCTCGCCCTCGCCCGCGGTCTGATCGGTCTGCGTCGCCCCGCCGGCGAACGCGCCTGGCGTCTCTTCTGGTTAGATTTCCCTTCGAAAACCGCTAGTGTTTCCACTGCGTCCACCCGCTGATATGAACCAACTCACCGCCATCCTCGAAGGCATCGGCAGCACGCTCCAGCTGCTGTTCCGCGCGGTCTCCTACACGCCGTCGCTCTGGCGCCAGCGTGCGCGCTTCATCGAGCAGTGCTACCTGATCGGCTACACGACGCTCCCCATCGTCGCCATCCTGAGTTTTTTCATCGGCAGTGTGCTCGCGCTGCAGGCCGGTTACTCCATGTCAAACTTCGGCGCGAAACAGTTCATCGGCTCCCTCGTCGGCCTCTCCATGGCGCGCGAACTCGGCCCCGTCATGGCCGCCATCTTGCTCGCCGGTCGCGTGGGCTCCGCCATCGCCGCCGAGCTCGCCTCGATGAAAGTTTACCAGGAAATCGACGCGTTGGAGACCATGAACATCCCGCCCGCCAAGATCCTGGTGCTCCCGCGGCTCGCCGCCGTGCTCGTGATGATGCCCGTGCTGGCGATCATCGCCGACCTCGTCGGCTGGTTCGGCGGTGCCATCATTTCGAAATACACCCAGTCCATCGCCATCGAACCCGAGGCTTATTTCTCCGTGCTCCGCCGCTTCATGGTCTTCAAAGACGTGCTCAACGGCCTCATCAAAGCCGAAGTCTTCGGTTTCGCGATCGTCCTCGTCTGCTGCAACATCGGCCTCAACACCCGCGGCGGCCCCCGGGAAATCGGCGCCGCTGTCACCCGGGCCGTCGTCGTCTCGCTCATTCTCATCCTCGTGCTCGATTACTTCGTCACGAAAGCCCTCATGTGACCATGACCTGCTCGCCTACCCGCAATCCTTTTACCCACACTGAGACCGCCGCCGTCGGTGTAGCCATCGAAGGCCTCTCAAAAAATTTCGGCTGCTTCGAGGTGCTGAAAAACGTCACTTTCTCCGTCGAGCCCGGCGAAATCTTCGTGCTCATGGGCCCCAGCGGCTCCGGCAAGAGCGTACTCCTCAAACACATTGTCGGCCTCGAAAAACCGACCGCCGGTCGCGTCACGGTCGATGGCCGCGACGCCTCTTCCGAAACGACGCGCGAACAAGTCCGCCTGGCCCTCGTTTTCCAATCCGGCGCGCTTTTCAACTCCCTCAGCGTCTACGACAACCTCGCCCTCTACCCGCGCGAACATCAAGTCGCCGACGAAGCCGCCATTCGCGAAAAAGTGATGCGCGCGCTGCAAATCCTGTCCCTGGAAGGCACCGCCCACAAATCTCCCTCGGAGCTTTCCGGCGGCATGAAAAAACGCGTGGCCATCGCCCGCGGCCTCGTGATGGAGCCGCAGCTCATGCTCTACGACGAGCCCACCAGCGAGCTCGACCCTGTCATGTCTGCCACCATTACTGAAATCATCGCCACGCTGAAAGACGAGTATCACGTCACCAGCATCGTCGTGTCCCACGATCGCGAACTCGCCCTCGGCATCGCCGACCGCGTCGGCATTTTGATGGGCGGCGAACTCGTCAGCCTCGGCACGCCCGCCGAACTGCGCGCGCCCAAGGACCCCCGCGTCGCGGAATTCCTCTATCCCAAAATCGACCTTAAGAATCCCCGTTTCAAAAAACTGGAGACCTAAACCATGAACAACGCCCAACAAACCGCCCGCGTCGGCCTCTTCTTCCTCCTCGGTCTCGCCCTCACGTGGGTGACCTTCGAGACCCTCAGTGACGGCAAGGTCTTCAAAGACCGCGGCTACACCCTCATCGCTGGCTTCGAGAGTCTGAAGGAGCTCAAACAGGGCGACGAAGTTCGTATGGCCGGCGTAAAAATCGGCTCCGTCGAACAGACCAACCTGGCACCCTCCGGCCGCCGCGCCGAAGCCGTCCTCCGCATCGACCCGAAGATCACGATCAAAAGTGACGCCACCGCTTCCATCGTCATGGCCGGCCTCATCGGCACCAACTACGTCGGCATCGACCTCGGCACCACCACCGCCGCCGCGCTTAAAGACGGTGCCGAAATCCAGACGCGCGTCACCCCCGACATCAACGCCATCATGAGCGAGCTCGGTAACCTCGGGAAAAAACTCGAGGGCGCTCTCGGCAGCATCACTGGGGCCGTGAACGGCGACGGCAAGACCCCCGGTCTCTTCCAAAAACTCGATCAAGTCGTCACGGATAACTCCGCGAAAATCAGCACGACGATGACCAACCTCCAAGCCGTCACCGCCAAACTCAACCAAGGTGAAGGCACCCTCGGTCGCCTGATCAACGATCCAAAAATGCATGACGAACTGATCGCCAGCGTGAACGAAATCAAGAGCGCCGCCACCGACGCCCGCACCTTCGTCGCCAACGCCCAAGCCATCATCGATCAGGTCAAACTCGGCAAAGGCGCGCTCGGCGCACTCGTCTTCGATGAGAAAACCGCCACCGACTTGAAGAGCTCCGTCGCTAATTTACGCTCCGTCTCCGACAAACTCGCCAAGGGCGACGGCACCCTTGGTCGACTCCTCAACGACGACAGCCTCTTCCGTGACGCGCAAGCGATCATGAAGAAAGCCAACACCGCAATCGACGGCCTCGGCGACTCCGGCCCGATCTCCGCCCTCGGCGTCGTCGCCAATTCGCTCTTCTAACGGAGCGACGGTATCCCACCGCCGCTGCTGGCGCTCGCGACCTCACCGCAGGGCCCGCGCTCGCCGCCGTTCCGTTACGCAGCGAACACGATCACCGCGACGCCCCGCCGTCCAGCGGCAGCCCGACCCAAAAAAGGCGCGCCTGCGAAGGCGCGCCTTGTCTTTTTAGAAAATCAAATCGCTGCCGAACTCACACCTTCGGACCACCCTGCGCGAGATTGCGCGCCCGCAGCCGCAAGCCGTTCAAACGGATAAACCCCGTCGCGTCGCTCTGGTTATACCAGCTCTTCACGCCTTCCATCGACGCGATCTTGTCGTCGTAGAGCGAGTATTTCGACTTCCGTCCGCAAGTGATGATATTGCCCTTGTAGAGCTTGAGGCGGACGGTGCCGGTCACGTAGCGCTGGCTCTCGTCGACCATCGCTTGGAGCATTTCCCGCTCGGGCGCGAACCAGAAGCCGTTATAAACGAGCTCGGCGTATTTCGGGATGAAACCGTCGCGCAGGTGCAACACTTCGCGGTCGAGTGTGAGCGACTCCACTTGCCGGTGGGCCTGCATGAGAATCGTGCCGCCCGGGGTCTCATAGACCCCGCGGGACTTCATACCGACGAAGCGATTCTCGACCAAATCGACGCGGCCGATGCCGTGCTTGCCACCGAGCTTATTCAGCGCCTTGAGCACGCCGCCGGGAGTGAGCTGCTTGCCGTTCACGGCGACGCAATCGCCCTTCACGAAATCAAGTTCGACATACTCGGGCTTGTCGGGCGCATCCTCGGGCGCCACGGAAAGCTTAAACATCGCTTTGTTCGCCTTCGTGGTCGGATCGAACCACGGATCCTCAAGAATGCCCGCCTCGTATGAAATATGGAGGAGATTCCGGTCCATGGAATACGGCTTCTTGAGCGACGCCTCCACGGGGATTTTGTGCTCGGCGCAGTAGGCGATCATTTCGGCGCGGCCGGGGAAGAGCGCGCGATATTCTTCCATCTTCCACGGCGCGATGATCTGCAGCTGCGGCGCGAGCGCCATGTAGGTTAGCTCGAAACGGCACTGGTCGTTGCCTTTGCCGGTAGCACCGTGCGCCACGGTATCAGCCTTTTCTTTCTTCGCGATGTCGACCTGCGCCTTGGCGATGAGCGGCCGGGCGATCGAAGTGCCAAGGTAATACTGCCCCTCGTAAATCGCGTTGGCGCGGATCATCGGATAGATGAAGTCGCGCGCGAACTCCTCGACGAGGTCGAGCGTGTAGTGCTTCGACGCGCCGGTCTTCAAAGCCTTTTTGTCGAGGCCCTTCAACTCTTCCTCTTGGCCGACGTCGGCCGCAAACGTGACGATCTCAGCGTCGTAAGTTTCCTTGAGCCATTTGACGATGACGGACGTGTCGAGGCCGCCAGAGTATGCGAGGACGATTTTCATGAGTGGCCGAGTGTGGGGAAATCCCGCGCCGCCGCGCAAAAGAAAAACGCATGTCGCTCGACGAGACCCCACGCGACGCAGCGCAAGAACACGTAGGGACACCGAGGATTACACTTAGGGTGTTTAACGCAGCGTTTACTCGGCGACGATTGCGGCCATGCTCAGGCCATGGAAGATCGAGGGCGTCAGGTCTCGTTTATTATTCATTATTCCATCCATGCGTCCGTCCCCCATGAAGATCCCAGCCTCCCGTCCACCGCCAGCCCGCCGCGCCGGCTTCACCCTCGTCGAGATCATGATTGTCGTCGTGATCATCGGATTGCTCGCCGCCATGGCGATCCCCGCCTTTCAGCGGGTGCAACGGCGGTCACAGAATAGCCGTTTCGTCAGCGATCTCCGGATTTTCTCCCAAGCGTTCGAAACCTACTCCCTCGAAAACGGCGGCTGGCCGCCCAACGTCGGTCCGGGAGCCGTTCCCGCCGGCCTCTCCGGTGCCCTTCAAGTTTCAGTCTGGACCGCTCCCACGGTCGTCGGGGGCCGATGGAACTACGACCGCAACATCAACGGTATTGCCGTCGCCGTCTCGTGCAGTGGCACCGGCATCGACGATGCCCGGATGCAGGAAATCGACGCGATGCTGGACGATGGCGATCTCAGCACCGGCCGCTTTCAGTTAATCGGCAGCCGCTATATGAGCATCCTCGAACTCTAGCCCTCGGCCCGAAAACTTAGCGGGCGGCCGCCGCGAGGGTAGCCAGAATCGCCTTCTGCATGTGGAGGCGATTCTCGGCTTGGTCGAAGATGATCGAGCGCGGATTCTCCAAGACTTCCTGCATCACTTCTTCTCCCGCATGGGCCGGCAGGCAATGCATGAAGAGGGCATCCTGCTTGGCCGCCGCGAAAAGTTTCCCCGTGACGACGTAGGGCAACATCACTCGAATACGCTCTTTGGTCTCTTCTTCTTTACCCATGCTCACCCAGACGTCGGTGTAGACGACGTCGGCTCCGCGCACGGCTTCGTAGGGATCGGTCGTAAACTGAAAATCTCCACCCGTGGCCTTGCCCGAAAATTTCTCCTTCGCGAGCTGCGCCTGAAACGCAGCCGACGGCGCAAACTCCTTGGGGCCCGCGAGCGAGATCTTCATGCCGAACAGATTCGCCCCCAGAATCCACGAGTTGGCCATATTGCAGGCCGTATCACCCAAAAACGCAATTTTCCGGCCCCGCAGCGACTCGACCAGCTTCGCCCCCGTCGCGGTCTGCGCATTTTTCGCCCAGCGTTCAGTCATCGTGAACGCGTCGGTGAAGATCTGACACGGGTGGAGAAAATCGGTGAGCGCATTGATCACCGGGACGCTCCCGAATGAAGCCAAACGCTCCACTTCGCCATGATCAAACGTGCGCACCACCAAGCCATGCACAAAGCGGGAGAGCACCCGCGCCGTATCCTCGACGGTCTCACCGCGACCGAGCTGAATATCGTTCTTGTTTAGAAAAAGCGGATTGCCGCCGAGTTCGTGAATGCCGACCTCAAAAGAGACGCGCGTGCGCGTGGACGACTTCGAAAAAATCATGGCCCACGTCTGGCCCGCGAGCGGCTTGGGCGCTCCGCGCTGGCCGCGCGTCCGCTTCAACTCACGCGCCAAGGCAAACAGTTTGGGCAATTCGGACCGCGCAAAGTCGGTCTCTTTGAGAAAGTGCTTCATTGAAAACGAAGGGATCTAAGCCGGTCGCATGCTGCGGACGAGGGAAATTTTCGGCCGCTTCATCACGGCAGCAGCCACCGTGGATGCCGCGCTTGCCTCGACAGGATGACCAAACATAGTCTGTGGCATGGAAACCGCCGCACCCTCGCTGCACCTGTCTGTCGAAGACTACCTGAAATTCGAGGCCGACGCACAGGTGCGCCACGAATACATCGGCGGCCGTATTCACGCGATGTCAGGCACGACTGTGCGGCACAATGTTATCGCCGGGAACTTGGTCGGCGCGATTTTCAATCACCTGCGCGGTGGCCCCTGCCGAGCCTATTTCAACGACGTCAAAGTGCAGCTGGAAGTTCACCGCGAGGATATTTTCTACTACCCTGATATTATGGTCGCGTGCGAACACGAGGGCCTGGAGAAACATTTCCTCCGGCATCCGAAACTCATCGTCGAGGTGCTCTCGGCCTCGACAGAGGCCACCGACCGCCGCGAGAAACTCCTCAACTATCCGCTCATCGCGAGCCTCGATGAATACGCGATCATCGCGCAGGACTCTCACGAAGTCACTCTCCACCGGCGCACTGAACACTGGCGGCCGGTTCAGATCACCGCGACGGACGCAACCGTGGAGTTCCGCTCGATCAATCTCACTGTCCCGCTTGCGCAGATTTACGCAGGCGTGTTCTGACCCCGGGAGCGCGGGCGGCCCCGCCCGCCCGCAATGACCAAAGCGGGCGAGCCGTCCGCGCTCTCGATGCCTACGCCTTCGCGACCAGCACCGCGCGTAAAATCTCGACCGACTTGGCCAGATCTTCGGCCGTGACGTTGAGGGGTGGGAGCAGGCGGACCACGTTGCCGCCAGCGGGTGCAGCGAGGAGGCCGCCTCCCGCCAAATCCGAGATCCATGGCCCCGTTTCGCCGGTCATCTCCAGCCCGACGTGAAAGCCGCGACCACGGACCTCGCGCACGTGGGCTGGAAATTCGACGGCGAGTTTTCTTAACTCCGCCAGCCACGGCACTCCGAGGCGGGTGACGTTCTCCAACAGGCGCTCCCGCTCGATCACGTCGAGCACCGCCAGCGCCGCGGCGCACGCGAGGGGCGTGCCCCCGAATGTCGTGCCATGCGTCCCGGGAGTGAAAAGGTCGGCGGAACGCTCTTCCACCCAGATCGCGCCGATGGGGAAGCCGCCACCGAGGCCCTTGGCCATGGCAATCGCATCGGGCCGCACGCCGGCGGGCTCGAAGGCGTAAAAGGTCCCGGTGCGCCCGATGCCGCACTGCACTTCGTCGAGGAGAAGCAGCAGGTTATGTTCGTCGCAAAGCCGGCGCAGACCACGGAGAAATTCCGGCGTGCAGGGATTGATGCCTCCATCGCCCTGAATCGATTCGACGATAATCGCAGCCGTGGCGTCGTCGATGAGCGCGGCGAAACTGGCCACGTCATTGAGATCACCGAAGGAGAAGCCCGGCACAAGCGGACGGAAGCCGCGCTGCACTTTGTCCTGCGGAGTCGCGCTCATCCCGCCAAACATTCGGCCGTGAAACGCTTTTTTCGCGCCGATGACCTTGAAACATTTCTCTTCCTCCCCGCCGGCCTTCCTCATGCCGTGCAGACGGGCGAGCTTAAGCAACGCCTCGTCGGCCTCGCCGCCGCTATTGCAGAAAAACACGCGACCAGGACCAGCGTAGCCGACGAGGCGGCGCGCGAGTTCCCCTTGGTTGGGATTACGAAAAAGATTACTGACGTGAATCAGTTCGCCCGCCTGGCGCTGCACGCTCGCCACCCAATGGGGATGACAGTGACCCAGTGCGCTGACCGCGATGCCGGAGGTAAAGTCGAGGTAACTGTTGCCGGCATCATCCCATACCTGGGTGCCGCGGCCGCGCACGAGTGTCAGCGGAGCACGCGCGTAATTCTTCATTACATGCGCATCGTAAACTTCAGCGGTGCTGGTGCGGACCATGGCGGGAGTGTTCATAAGCGTGAAAGTGAAAGTGAAAGTGCAAGGATGAAGAAGCCTTTTCGCGTCCTTCACCCGTTCACTTTCGCTCTCACTTTCCCTTTCACGCACTCAGCCGTGCACAATTTCGGTGCCGATACCTTGGTCGGTAAAAATTTCCAGCAAGAGTGAGTGCGGCAGTCGTCCGTCGATGAAGTGCACGCGTTGCACCCCCTCCTCCAGCGCGCGGATCGCACTCTGCACTTTCGGCCGCATCCCTTTGTCGATCACTCCGCGTTTCTTGAGCTCTTCGACCTGCGAAATCTTCAAAGTTGAAATCAACGAGTCGGCATCGGGCGGATTCGAGAGCAAACCCGGCACGTCGCTCATGTAGACCAGCCGGCGCGCCCGGAGCGCACTCGCCACACGACCGGCGACGAGGTCCGCATTCACATTGTAGGGCATGCCATCATGGCCTTCGGCGACCGGCGAGATGATCGGAATGAACCCGTCTCCAATCTCCTTCTTAATCAGCTTCACTTTAACTTCGGTCACATCGCCGACGTAACCGAGGTCCACCGCATGACCATCGTCGTCCACGATTAGTTTTTCACACACGAGCACGGTGTCACCGGGGAGACCCTTGGGTTTCCCCTTCGCGGAGGCGACCGCATCGCACACGTCTTTGTTGACGACTTCATCGAGAGTTTTTTTCACCACAGCGATCGTCGCGGCGTCGGTCACGCGGAGGCCATTGACGAAATCCGCCTTCAGGCCCGAGGACTCCATCGCTTTGGTGATCGCCTTGCCGCCGCCGTGGACGACCACGACATTGATGCCGCAGGCGGCGAGAAATGCGATGTCGTAGGCGACGCGCGTGCGGGCGACGGGATCGGGGTCATCCATAAAACTCCCGCCGTATTTGATGACGAACGTGGAGCCACGAAAATCCTGGATGTAGGGGAGTGCCTCGAGCAGCACCTTGGCCTTGGCGGTTACTTCAGCGACGTTCATGGGAATTCAAAGCGCGCGGCCAACGGTCGCGGAGAGGTGGAGAGAGCGGAAAGATGCGTTCACTTTTTATTTTCTAAAATCCGACTAAGGCACGTGCGGCGCGCATTTCCACAAAAAATTTCTCGCGCGGCGCGCCGGAGCCAAACAGTTCTTCATCGTGTCTAGCACCCATCTCACGTTTTCCAATCGCGCCACGCACCGCGCGTGGCTCGCTTCGCAGGCGGCACTGCCCGCGGGTTTCCGCGTCGGCACGACACGCTTTGAGTTTGTCCCACGCGAGGCGCCCAAGCCCGCGAAGATGACGCTGACCTTGATCGCGCTGGATCAACCGACGCCGGATTTCGCGGCGGCATTCACCAAGAATGCGTTTCCCGGAGCGCCCATCATCCTCGGCCGCAAACGCCTCAACGCGCCCGCCCTCGGTGCCATCATTATCAATAACAAGATCTCGAACGTTTGTGCGCCCGGTGGCGTCGAGACGTCGGAATGCGTGTGCGGCGAAACCGCGCGGTTGCTCGGTCTCATGCCGACCGAGGTGTTGCCGAGTTCGACGGGTGTAATCGGCTGGTCGCTGCCGGCCGACGCGATCCTCGCGGCGTTGCCGCAGGCAGTGTCGGCGCTCGTCGGCGGCTCGATCTTGCCCGCCGCCGAAGGCATCGTGACCACAGATCTCTATCCGAAGATTCGCCGCGCCGATATCTGCGGTGGCAGCATCGTCGGCATCGCCAAAGGCGCCGGTATGATCGAGCCCAATCTCGCGACCATGCTCGTTTATTTACTCACCGACCTCGCCGTGCCACGCGGTGAGTTGCGCGCGATGTTGGCGAAAGCCATCGATGCCAGCTTCAACGCCATCAGCATCGACAGCGATACGAGCACGTCCGACACCGTGGCGCTCGTCTCTTCGGGCCGCGTGGCCTGCGAAGATTTCGGGGCCTTCGAGCGCGCTCTCCACACCGTGTGTCGCGATCTCGCCGAGGATGTCGTGCGCAACGGCGAAGGCGTCCGTCACGTGATTCGCGTGCGCGTCACCGCCGCCGCGAGCTCTGTCCTCGCGCGCGCCTTGGGCAAGGCGGTCGTCAACGCGCCCCTCTTCAAGTGTGCCGTCGCCGGCAACGATCCCAACGTCGGCCGGCTCGTGCAAGCCATCGGCAAACACATCGGCGCGTTCGCTCCGAAGACCGACCTCTCGAAGCTGCGCGCCACGTTGGGCGGCGTGGAAATTTTCGCGCACGGCGTCTTCCAACTCGACCCGGTAAAGGAGGCGGCATTGGTCGCGCACCTCCGCGACGCCGAACTCTACGCCAGCGCCGCTCCGAAGGACGGCGTATTCTCCGCCGCCGTGGACTTCCCGCCGCACGAACGTTGCGTGGAACTCGAAATCGAAGTGGGCAACGGCGCGGCCTCCGCGACGGTGCTCGGCGGCGATCTCACTCATGAATACGTGAGCGAAAACGCGGATTATCGGAGCTAGCGCTCCGTCTTTCCGCTTGGTAATTTTCGCTTGTCGATTTCCCAGCGATCCGGGATCGCGCTATTTCAATCGGCCCTCGCCGCTCTAAAATCGGCCATTAGACCAGACCCGCCGTCTCCTCGAAGCCTGACCATAGGTTCATGATCTGCACGGCCTGGCCACTGGCTCCCTTCATGAGGTTATCCTCAGCCGAGGTGATCACGAAGTTGCCGGTGCGCGGGTCGTGGACGGCGGAAATGTCGATGCGGTTCGTGCCGACGACGTGCGCCGTGTCCGGTGTTTCGCCCGAGGGCAATATCTGGACGAAGGGCGAGGTTGCGTAGGCCTTCCGCCACACCGCATAAACCTGCTCGATGGTTCCGCCGGGCGCCGCCGGCACCGTGATGGTCGTCGCAATTCCGCGGCGCATGGGCGCGAGGTGGGGATTAAACTGGATGATCGTCTTCCCACCCGTGTGCAGGGCGAGTTGCTCCTCCACCTCGGCGAGATGGCGGTGTTTCACGAGCCCGTAGGCTTTCGCGCTTTCGGCCCGCTCGCAAAAGAGAAAAGCTTCTTCAGCTTTTTTTCCGGCCCCACTGACGCCGCTGAAAGAATTCACCACGATGTGCTCGCGGGTGACGACCGCCGCTTTGAGCAACGGCACGAGCGGCACCAGAATGCTCGTCGGATAACAGCCGGGTGCAGCGACGAGCTTCGCCTCAGTTTTCCACGCCGGCACCGTGAGCTCGGGCAGGACAAAGCGGGCGGAGGGCAACAGCGCAGGCGCGTGGTGCTCACCATAATATTTCTGGTAGATCGCGAGGTCGGCGATGCGGAAGTCGGCACTCAGGTCGATCACACGCTTGCCGCCGCCGACCAACGCCTGCGCATAAATGGCCGCGGCGCCGTGCGGAAGCGCGAGAAAAAACAAAGCGATCTCGCTGGCCGCGAGCGCCACTGGATCGGAATCGACAAACGTCAGCCCACGGTCGATTCCCCGGACTGCGGGCATCACAGACGCCAGGGACTTTCCTGCGTGCGTGCGTGACGTCACCGCCGCGAGCGTCACCCGTGGGTGCCCGAGGAGGAGCTTGACCAAGACTTCGCCGGAATATCCGGCCGCGCCGACAATGCCTACTTTCATGATAATGGGAGGGTGAACTGCATCCGGCCAAGCGACCGGGTCAAATCACAAACCCACCCCAAACGAAAACAGCCCGCACGTTTCCGCGCGGGCTGTTGTGCTTGGAGCGAAACACGCGCTCCACATGATTTAGAACGCGTAGCTGTAGCTGACGGTCACGACACCACGGCCGACCGCGAGCGAGTTGACGCCCTTCGGGAAGTTCCCCTGCTTGAAGAACGCGTCGCGACCCTCGGTGTAGGCGAAGCCGACGGTGAGTTTCGACTCTTTCGTGAGCTGAAACGGCGACGCGACGCCCAACATCCAGTAGTCGCCCCAGGCCTTAACGCTCGGCGTGGTATTGTTGGCAGCATCGGTGACGCGGTAGGTGCCGATCTGGCCAGTGAAATCGAGCGACGTGCCGAGGTCCTTCAACGCGACTGAGTAAGCCGCCGTGAGCTCATAAGTCGGGCCGCTGAGCACGACGTCGTAATAATACTTCGGGGTGAGCCGCACGTCGGCGACCGTGTAATTGAGGGCGACGCTGGGCTCGAAGGTCGAACGATAGTAGCCCGCATTCGTCGGCGCCTTCGGGTAGTCATAGAACGTAAACGCCGGAACGAACGCCAGGTCCTTGTTCACCTTGAGGGTGTAGGAACCATAGAGGTCGAACTCGGGCGCCGAGGAATCCTTCACCTTATCCTTGAAAGGAAAGTTGGACCAGAGGCCGGCCGTAAAATCGCCGGCGGCGACTTCGACCGAGGGCTGCCAGGAGGGACCGCCGAGGCGTTGGCCACGGAACATATATTGGGACACAGCCGAGAACGTGCTGGTCACGGTGTAAGCGGGAGCCGCAGCCGCCGGGGCCGCCGAGGCCTGCGCCCGAATCGTAACAGTGCCAACCGCAGCGAAGCTGAGGAGGGCGAGGAGGAGTTTCTTAGTCATTGTTTGGTAGGTTTGTTGTCTAGTTAAGTGACCGTCCGTGAGGACAATCGCTGCCAATAGAGCAAACTACCGGGGGTTTGTTCCAGCGCATTTCGTGGCATAGAAAATTTCGCCCGAGTGCAGCGTTGGCCAGCGCCGTACAGCCGTCGCTGGCCCGTGCAGCATGAACGAACAGCTGACTGCGTGTCATAGGAATGAACTCAACGCATGATTGGCAAGGATGCTGCTTAGTCGGGTCCCAGTCGGGACGGATTCCTAAGTTCCAACACCAGCTAACCTCACACACCAGCCAATGAAAAAACGCATCAAACTCGCGGCGGCGCTTACGCTCGCCTCTTCCCTGACGGCCTTCGCCGATGTCAAAGTCAACGATTCGCTCTCCGTCGGTGGCTACGCTGCCGGATCGTATCGCAACACCAAATCCGACCCGGGAACCGCCGTCGACAAGTTCGACCTCGACGCCGCAAAAACCCTCTTCACAGGCTCATTCAAGCCCGTCACTGGCGTGGTCAGCCTCTATTACCAACCCGGCGCTCCGAGCGACGTCACCCTACTCGATGCCTACGCCACCGTCGATGTCGGCAGCGGCATGAGCGTGACCGCAGGCAAGTTCCTGAGCTACCTCGGCTACGAGGCGTTCGATATTCCCAATATGTCCCAGGTCTCTTACGCCAACGGCGATTTCCTCGGACCCATCCCTGGCTACCACTCCGGCGTGCGGCTCGACGGCGGCGATAAAGACACCGGCTGGGGCCTTGCGCTAGTCGATTCCGTTTACTCGGGACCAAACTACCTCAAGGGCGACGGCGAGCTAAAGCGCAACGCCGGCTTCGAAGGCTACTTCACCTACAAGGCCATCCCCGATGTCACCCTCTGGGCCGGTTTTGCCTACGAGACCAAGGGCAACGTCATCCACAAGAATGACGAAATCCTCACCATTAATTTCTGGGCCAGCTACAATCTCACGAAAGAAGTCACGGTCGCCGCTGAGTGGGTTTCGAAAGACGGCGGCACGGGCGACAAGGGCTACAACTGGCTCCTGTTCCTCAATTACGCCATCGACAAGAACTGGTCTTCGGCTTTCCGCGTCAGCGGTGAGAAGCTCAGCAACGGCGGTCCCGGCTTCACGAAGCTCACCGCCGCCCCGACCTACAAGATCAATGACAACTTCTCGGTTCGCGCCGAGTTGTCCTACTACGACTACTCGAAGTCCGCCGCCAAAAGCGCGACGTTCTTCGCCGTCCAGTCGATCTTTAAGTTCTAATCCCCTCGCGGCCCACCGCCGCTGCTAGCTGCTTTTCCACGGTGGTCGCGCGATTCCGCGACCACCATTTTTTTCGCCCGCGCCCAGCGCAGTCCGATCCGCCCGCTTCCCCTCTTCGTCAATTTTCCACCGCTTTCGCGGCGGCACCGCCACTGCTTTGCCTCCGCATCTTGTCCAGCCCACCTCCCGTCCCATCATGATCACTCAACTCAAAAAACTGCTCACCGTCGGCGCCCTCGCGCTCGGCGCTTCGTTCGGCACCGCGCACGCGGCCGAAACCGTCAAAGTCGGCATCCTCCACTCCCTCAGCGGCACCATGGCCATCAGCGAAACCTCGCTGCGCGATGTGCTGCTCTTCACCTTCGACGAGATCAACGCCAAGGGCGGCGTCCTCGGCAAGAAGATCGAGCCCGTCGTCGTCGACGGTGCCTCCAACTGGCCGCTCTTCGCCGAAAAAGCCAAGCAACTCCTCGAGCAGGACAAGGTCGCCGTGACCTTCGGTTGCTGGACCTCCGTCTCTCGCAAATCCGTCCTTCCCGTCTACGAGAAGAACAACGGCCTCCTCTTCTACCCCGTGCAATACGAGGGCGAAGAAGAGTCCCAGAACGTCGCCTACACCGCCGAGGCCGTGAACCAGCAGGCCACGCCCGCCGTCGACTACTACCTCGCCGAAGGCAAAAAGAAGTTCTACCTGCTCGGCACCGACTACGTGTATCCACAGACCACAAACCTCGTGCTCCTCGAGTATCTCCTTAGCAAAGGCGTCAAGCTCGAGAACATCGGCGGCGGCTTCAAAAAGGACGAATCCGGCAAGATCATCGCCGCCGGCAAATACACGCCCTTCAGCCACACCGACTACCAGCAGATCATCGCCGAAATCAAACAGTTCGCCGCCTCCGGTGACGCCTGCGTGATCTCGACCCTCAACGGCGATACCAATGTTCCTTTCTTCAAGGAATATGCCGCCGCCGGTCTCACTGCGGAAAAGTGCCCCGTCGTGTCGTTCTCCATCTCCGAAGATGAATTCCGCGGCCTCCCCGCCAAGCAGCTCGTCGGTCAGCTCGGTTGCTGGACCTACTTCCAATCGATCAACACGCCTGCCAACAAAAAATTCGTCGCCGATTTCCAAGCGTGGCTCAAGACCACCAAGGCTCCCGGCGTCGTCAAAGAAGGCCGCGTCACCTGCTCGCCCATGGTGCTCAGCTACGTCGGTGTTTACCTCTGGAAGGCCGCCGTCGAGAAGGCCGGCTCCTTCGATGTCGATAAGGTCCGCGCCGCCTATAAGACCGGCCTCTCCTTCGACGGTCCCGGTGGCAAGGTCACCACGCAAAAGAACATGCACGTCACCAAGAACGTCTTCATCGGCGAGACCAAGGCCGACGGACAGTTCAAGATCGTGAAGTCCTTCGACAACGTCTACGGCGAGCCCTGGCTCAAAGGTAAGTTCAAATAAACCGCGCCTGCCTCGCGTTTCGAGTCGCTTGTCATTGCGAGGAGCGCAGCGACGAAGCAATCCAGCTGGATCAACCCGGCGCGCCTTGCGCTCCTCAACTTACTCCCGGGGTGGGTGCTTAAACAGCACCCGCCCTTTTTGTTTGGCACAGCACTAGCATTCATGGATCGCCCCTTAACGATGAATTTTTTCCATCGCGCTCGCCGCCTCCTCGCCCTCGCTGCGCTCAGTCTCGGCCTCGTATCACACGCGGCCGATTCCGCGCGCCCGATCATCGCGAAGGCCGCCCTCGCCGAAACCCCCGCCCAACGCATCACGCTCATCTCCTCTCTCATCGGCTCCGGCGACGAATCCATCGCGCCCCTCCTCGCCGCCTGGAAGGAAGACGCCCTCTTCGTGTTCACCGCGCCCGACGGCACAAAAATTCCCGTTCAACTCAGCGGGGATAAAGACAACAAAGATGCCCAAGCCGCGGTCCGCATCGACAACGGTCAACCACTGCACTTCGTCGCCGCCGGCCCCGCCCTCCGCCTCGTCGCCAGCGAACTCGCCGCCGTCGAGCACACCAGCGCTCTCCGCCGCGCGATGAAAGCCGTCCTCGACCTCCTCGATCTCTCGACGCCCGACCTCAAAAAACGCATCAGCGCCATCCAAACCCTCGGGTTCGCCCAAGACGCCGAAAAACTCGCCGCCCTCCAAGCCCGCCAGAAAATCGAAACCGCTCCGGCCGCCCAGCTCGCCCTCCGTGAAGCGATCGCCCTCATCGGACTCAAGGACGCCAGCACCGACGTCAAACTTGCTTCACTCAAGGAACTCGCCGCACTGCACACCATCGGCAGCGCCGACGCCCTCAAGGCCGCGCTCAAGGATGCGGAAGCCGCCAACCATCCCTCGCTCGCTGCGGCCGCCCGCCTCGCGCTGAACGCCGTCGACCGCCATCTCACCACCGTCAATTTTTTCGGCACCCTCTTCCGCGGGCTCAGCCTCGGCAGCATCCTCCTCGTCGTCGCCCTCGGTCTCGCCATCACGTTTGGCCTCATGGGCGTCATCAACATGGCGCACGGCGAGATGATCGCCGTCGGTGCCTACACGACCTACGTCGTCCAAAATATTTTCGGCCCCGGCCTCGCCCTCTCGCCTTTCGGTTTTTCGTTTCACCTCCCGGGCCTGAACACGAGCGGCTGGCTCTACGAAAGCTACTTCATCTTCGCGCTGCCGCTCAGTTTCCTCTCCGCCGCCCTCGTCGGCATCGCGATGGAGCGCACCGTGATTCAGTGGCTCTACCGCCGCCCGCTCGAAAGCCTCCTCGCCACCTGGGGCGTGTCCCTGTTCCTCCAGCAATTTTTCCGCCGCGTCTTCGGCTCCAACAACGTCCAGGTCTCCAGCCCGAGCTATCTCTCCGACAACTGGACCTTCAACGACATCATCTTCGGCTGGAACCGCGTCTTCGTGATCGGCTTCGCCGGCCTGATCGTGCTCGGCGTCTGGCTCGTCCTCACGCGCACGTCCCTCGGCCTCCTCATCCGCGCCGTCATGCAAAACCGCAACATGGCCTCGTGCATGGGCGTCCGCACCGAGCGCGTCAACATGCTCACCTTCGGCCTCGGCAGCGGTCTCGCCGGTCTCGCCGGCGCCTTCCTCAGTCAGATCGGCAACGTCGGTCCCTCGCTCGGCCAGAGCTACATCGTCGACTGCTTTATGACCGTCGTGGTCGGCGGCGTCGGCAATCTCCCTGGCACCGTCGTCAGCGCTTTTGGGATCGGCCTCGCCGACCAATCTCTCCAACAAATCCTCCTCAATCCCGTGCTCGGAAAAATCACCGTGCTCGTCGCCATCATCCTCTTCCTCCAGTGGCGCCCGGCCGGAATCTTCGTCACGAAAAGCCGCAGCCTCGAGGGCTGATCCGCTCACGCCCAACCGCCCCTTGCCCGTATGAGCGCACCCACCACCCGCCGCCTCGAGTTCATCGCCGTCGCCTTCATCGCGGTGCTCCTGATCGTCGTTTTCCCGCTGCTGAATTCCTACGGCATCATCAGCAACTTTACGCTCAACCTGTGGGGGAAATATCTCTGCTACGCCCTGCTCGCGATCTCCGTCGATCTGCTCTGGGGCTACACCGGTCTGCTCAGTCTCGGCCAGGCGCTCTTCTTCAGCCTCGGCGGCTACATGCTCGGCATGCACCTCATGCGCATGATCGGCGACCTCGGCCAATACAAGAAACCCATCCCCGATTTCCTCATCTTCCTCGGCTGGACCGAACTCCCAACCTTCTGGAAACCGTTTTCCAGCTTCCCGTTCGCCGCCGCGATGGTGCTCCTCCTCCCCGGCCTCGTCGCCCTCGTCTTCGGTTTCCTCGCCTTCCGCTCCCGCATCAAGGGCGTGTATTTTTCCATCCTTACGCAAGCCCTCACCTACGGCGGCTCGCTCATGTTTTTCCGCAACGACCTGCTCATGGGCGGCAACAACGGCTTCACCGATTACAAATTCCTCCTCAGCGCCGATGTCCGCGACGCCTCCACCCAGCGCGCCCTCTTCATCGCCACCGCCCTCACGCTCGTGCTCGTCTATCTCAGCTGTAGTTGGCTCAGCCGCACCAAACTCGGCCTGATCCAGCGCGCCATCCGCGACGGCGAAAATCGCGTGCTCTTCAGTGGCTACGCCGCCGCCGGTTTCAAACTCTTCATCTTCGTCGTCGCCGCCCTGATCGCCAGTGTCGGCGGCGCGCTCTACGTCCCGCAGGTCGGCATCATCAACCCGTCCGAGATGACCCCCGACAAATCCCTCGAAGCCGTCGTCTGGGTCGCCGTCGGTGGTCGTGGCACTCTCGTCGGCCCCGTCATCGGGGCCATCGTCGTCAACGCCCTCAAAAGCTGGGCCACCCGTGCCTACCCCGACCTCTGGCTGTTTTTCCTTGGCGGCATGTTCATCGTCGTCGTCCTGCTCCTCCCGGGCGGCATCGTCAGCATCCCCGGCCGCCTTAAAACGTGGTGGGCCCACCGCACCGCTGCGTCCGCCGAAACCGCCACTCCCGTCGCGTCATGACTACCCGCCAGGAAAAAACCAACCTGATCCTCGCAGTGGAGGGCGTGAACAAAACCTTCGACGGCTTCAAGGCCATCACGAACCTCAATTTCTACCTCGACCGCGGCGAACTCCGCACCGTCATCGGCCCCAACGGCGCCGGCAAATCCACCTTCTTCGATCTCATCACCGGCCGCACCAAACCCGACACCGGCAAAATCGAATTCGGCTGGGACACCGACCTCACCGCTCTCAACGAATATGAGATCAACCGCCTCGGCATCGGTCGAAAATTCCAAACTCCCTCGGTCTACAGCGAACATAGCGTCTGGGAAAATCTCCTCCTCTCGCTCAAGGGCCCGCGCGGCGTTTTTTCCACGCTCTTCCACCGCACCCGTTCCGAGCAACGCGACCGGATCGACGAACTGCTGAAACTCATCCGCCTCGACGCCAAACGCGACTGGCTGGCCGGCCAACTCGCCCACGGCGAAAAGCAGTGGCTCGAAATCGGCATGTTGCTCGCCCAAGAACCGCAGGTCCTCCTCGTCGACGAACCCGCCGCCGGCATGACCGACGATGAAACCCATCGCACCGGCGAACTCCTCCTCTCCCTCGCCGGCCAACACAGCATCGTCGTCGTCGAGCACGACATGGCCTTCGTCAAACAAATCGCCCGCGACGGCAAAGTCACCGTCCTCCACCAAGGCACCGTGCTCTGCGAGGGAAAATTCGACGAGGTGCAATCCGACACCAAAGTCCGCGAGGTCTACCTCGGCCGCGGTAAACACGGCACCCGATGAACTCCTCCCCATGTAGCCCGCCTCGCATGAGGCAGGACGGAAAATCGCTCCTCATGCCTCGTCTTTCTCTGTGTCGCGGTGCCTCTGGGGTTCATTCCGAATGAGCGCCCTCCTCCAACTCACCTCCGTCGAAACTGACATCGCCGGCTCCCGCATCCTCCGCGGCGTCAATCTTGCGGTAAACGCCGGCGAAGTCGTCGCCCTCATGGGCCGCAACGGCGTCGGTAAAACTACCACGCTCCGCACCATCACCGGCCTCCTCCCCGTGCGTGCTGGCACCGTGACGTTCGAAGGCCGCGACATCGCCAAACTCGCCCCCGACGTCCGCGCCCGCGCCGGCATCGCCTACGTTCCGCAGGGCCGCGACATCTTCCCGCACCTGACCGTCGAGGAAAATCTCCACGTCGGTCTCGTCGTTCACCGTCGCGGCCGCGCCTCCGACCACGAGGGACTCGAACGCGTCTACAGTCTGTTTCCCGTCCTGAAGGAAATGCTGTCCCGCAAAGGCGGCGTGCTCTCCGGCGGGCAACAACAGCAACTCGCCATTGGCCGCGCCCTGCTCACGAAACCGAAGCTCCTCATCCTCGACGAACCCACCGAGGGCATCCAACCGTCGATCATCGACCAGATCGGCGACACGTTGAAAAAACTGAAGGCACCCCAAGCTCCCGCCGACGTGTTTCAACGCGCGGCGAAGGACGTGCAGGAAATCAAGCACGCGGTCCAGCAGATCAAACACGAACACGCCCTCGCCATCCTCCTCGTCGAACAATACGTCGATTTTTGCCGCGAAGTCGCCGACCGCTACTACGCCATGGACCGCGGCACCGTCGTCGTGTCCGGCGAGATTGCTACCCTCACCGACGACGTCGTAAAAAAACATCTCCAAGTCTGAATGGCTTTATCCGGGTTCATCCGTGTAATCCGTGGTTGGATTTCTTTTTGATTAGCGCCGATTAGCGAAATTTAGCGGTTCACTCCCCGTCATGCATTTAACTCCCCGCGAACGCGAAAAACTCCTCATCGTTACCGCCGCCGACCTCGCCCGCCGTCGCCAGGCGCGCGGCCTAAAGCTCAACTACCCCGAAGCGATCGCCATCATCACCTATGAGATCATCGAAGGCGCCCGCGACGGCCGGCGCGTCGCCGACCTCATGAGCTACGGCACGACGATTTTGAAACTCACCGATGTAATGGAAGGTGTCGCCGACATGATCCACGACGTGCAAGTCGAAGCCACATTCCCCGACGGCACCAAACTCGTCACCGTCCATCATCCCATCCGCTAACCATGATCCCCGGCGAAATCATCGTGGCCGAAGACGGCCCGCTCCCCGCAAATCTGAATCTCGCGACCCTCACCCTCGCAGTCGCCAACACCGGCGACCGCCCGATCCAAGTCGGCTCGCACTACCATTTTTTCGAGACCAACGAAGCCCTCCGCTTCGACCGCACCGCCGCGCGCGGTTTCCGCCTCAACCTCCCTGCCGGCACCGCCGTCCGCTTCGAAGCCGGCGACACCAAAGAAGTCGAACTCGTCGCCCTCGCGGGCCTCCGCGAAGTCTACGGCCTAAACGCCAAAACCAACGGTCAGCTCGATTCTGCTCCGTCCCGTAGCCGCGAGCGCCAGCGAGTGGTTCCCGCCAATCGGCAATCGAAAATCAAAAATCGGAAATAGTCCGGCCATGCCCCTCAATCTCTCCCGCCGCCAATACGCCGAGATGTTCGGCCCCACCGTCGGTGACCGCGTGCGTCTCGCCGACACCGATCTCTTCGTTCAAGTCGAACGCGACCTCATCGCCGAGGGCGGCGGCTATGGTAACGAAATCAAATTCGGCGGCGGCAAAGTCATCCGCGACGGTATGGGCCAGTCGCCCACGGCCCTCGACAAAGACTGCCTCGACCTCGTCATCACCAACGCCCTCATTCTCGATCCGCTCCTCGGCATCATCAAAGCCGACATCGGCATCAAACATGGCCTCATCGTCGGCATCGGTCACGCCGGCAACCCCGGCATCCAATCCGGCATCGGCTCCGTCTACGCCGACCCGAAGACAAAAAAGAAAAACGCGATGATCGTCGGTGCCGCCACCGAAGTCATCGCGGGCGAAGGCCACATCGTCACCGCCGGCGGCATCGACACGCACATCCATTTTATTTGCCCGCAGCAGATCGACGAAGCCATCAGCTCCGGCATCACCACGATGCTCGGCGGCGGCACCGGCCCCGCGCACGGCACGTTCGCCACCACCTGCACCCCCGGAAAGTGGAACCTGCACCGCATGTTGGAAGCCGCCGAAGCCTTCCCGATGAACCTCGGCTTCCTCGGCAAGGGCAACTGCGGCACCGCCGCCCCGCTCCGCGAGCAGATCCTCGCCGGTGCCATCGGCCTCAAGCTCCACGAAGACTGGGGCACGACTCCCGCCGCGATCGACGTCTGCCTCGGGGTCGCCGATGAACTCGATGTCCAGGTCGCCATCCACACCGACACCCTCAACGAATCCGGCTACGTCGACGACACCATCCGCGCCTTCAAAGGCCGCACGATCCACACCTTTCACTCCGAAGGTGCCGGCGGCGGCCACGCCCCCGACATCATCCGCGTCTGCGGCGAGCCCAATGTCCTCCCCTCCTCCACCAACCCCACGCGCCCATTTACGGTCAACACCATCGACGAGCACCTCGACATGCTCATGGTCTGCCACCACCTCGATTCCAAAATCCCCGAAGACGTCGCGTTCGCCGAGAGCCGCATCCGCCCCGAGACGATCGCCGCCGAGGACTGCCTCCACGACCTCGGCGCAATCTCGATGATGTCCTCCGATTCGCAGGCGATGGGCCGTATCGGCGAAGTCATTATCCGCACTTGGCAGACCGCGCATAAAATGAAGACACAGTTCGGCGGCCTCGCCGATCCGCGCGGCAAATCCCATCTCGCCGCCGACAATTTCCGCGCCCTCCGCTACCTCGCGAAATACACCATCAACCCCGCGATCGCGCACGGCATCAGCCACATCGTCGGCTCCATCTCCGTCGGCAAACTCGCCGATCTCGTCATTTTCAAACCCGCGCTCTTCGGCGTAAAACCCGAGACCGTGCTGAAAGGCGGCTTCATCGCGTGGGCCAACATGGGCGACCCGAATGCTTCGATCCCCACGCCCCAGCCCACGTTCTACCGCCCGCAATTCGGCGCGCATGGCAAAGCTCTCACGTCCACGAGCATCACGTTCGTCAGCGCAGCGTCGCTGAGAAAAGGCCAACTCGCCGACCTCGGCCTCGCCCGCCGCCTCGAACCTGTGAAGCGCTGCCGCCAAGTCGGCAAACGCGACATGGTGCACAACGACGCGCTCCCGAAGATCGAAGTCGATCCCGAGACCTACACCGTGAAAGCCGACGGCCGCATCCTCACCTGCGAACCCGCCAAAGTCCTTCCGATGGCGCAGCGCTACTTCTTGTTCTGAGCCGGCCCGACTGCTTCGCTCCGCTCATGCAGTTCGTTTCCGGTCCGCTCGCGGCGGCAGATCCTTCCCTCCCTGAAATTGCCCTGCGCGTCGCACGCCTCACGCTCGCCAAACGCCTCTGGCGAGGCACCGCCGAGGACGGTACCGAGTTCGGTTTCGAACTCGACGCTCCGCTCAAGCCCGGCGACACGTTTTTCCACTCCGCCACCGCCCGCTACACCGTCCAACAACACCCCGAGCCCGTCGTCGCAGTCTCGCTCGATGTCGCGCCTTCTGCCGCCGCCGGCCTCGGTTGGGCCATCGGCAATCTCCATCTCGAACTCCAAGCCGAGCCCACGCGCCTCCTTGCGCCAGACGAGCCCGCCGTGCGCCAACTCCTCGATCGCCTGAAGGTCCCGTTCAAATCGACCACCGCCATTTTTCGCCCCGGCCGTTTCGCCCGCAGTCAACAACCCAGCCATGACCTCGGCCCCAGTCACAAACACTGACGAAACGCACACGCGTTCCGCGACCGACGCCGCTTGGCTGGTTGGCCTGCTGCAAGCCGGCGACTCCTTCTACCCCACCGGCAGCTATGCTCACTCCTTCGGCCTCGAAGGCCTCGTGCAACAAGGCGTCGTGCGCGACCGCGCTACGCTCCGCGATTTCATCTTTCTCTCCGCGCTCCCCGCCCTCCGGCACACCGATCTCCCGCTCGCCGCCCACGCGTGGCGCACTTTCGGCGAAGCCAACTGGCCGCGTCTCGGCGAACTCTGCAGGCTTTCCTCCGCCCTCAAAACCGCACGCGAAACCCGCGCTGCTTCCGAAAACATCGGCCGCCAGCGCGCCGAGCTTGTCGCCGGCCTCCGCGTGCACCCACTGGCCCAAGAATATCTCCGCCGCGCCTCCACCGAAAACTGGCCGCACTCCGCCGCAATTTCCGCTGCACTCGAAGGCCGCGTCCTCGGTGCCCCGCTCACCGCCGTGCTCGCTGGCATTTCGTATTCAACTCTTGCTTCGCTCCTCTCCGCCGCGATGAAACTTTTACGCCTCGGCCAAAACGCCGCGCAGTCGCTTCTCACCGAAGCCCTCGCGGCCATGCCCGCCCTCCTCACCGCCGCCGAATCCACCGCCTTCGACGACATCGGCTGGTTCAACCCGTGGCTCGACATCGCCGCCGCCCGCCACGAAATCGCCGACGCCCGCATGTTCATTTCCTGAACCAAACCTAGTCACCGCGGATCACACGGACAAACACGAATCAAGGCACCGCGCACCGAGGGTTTTATCCGTGTTCATCCGTGCAATCCGTGGTTAAGAAAATTCTTCCTCATGTCTCTTAATCGTCCTCCCCGCATCGGCATTGGCGGCCCCGTCGGCTCCGGCAAGACCATGCTCTGTCTCAAACTCTGCCAACGTCTCCGCGCGTGCTACTCGATGGCCGTCGTGACCAACGATATTTACTGCTCGGAAGACGCGCAGTTTCTCGTGCAACACCGCGCGCTGCCCGCCGAACGGATCGTCGGCGTCGAGACCGGCGGATGCCCTCACACCGCCATCCGCGACGATACGACGATGAACGAGCAGGCGTGTCGCGCGCTTGAAGCAAAGTTTCCCGACCTCCAGCTCCTCCTCGTCGAGAGCGGCGGCGACAACCTCACCGCGACGTTCTCCCCCGAACTCGTCGATGCTTTCATCTATGTGATCGACGTCGCGGAGGGCGACAAAATCCCGCGCAAAGGTGGCCCCGCAATCCGGTTCAGCGATCTACTCATCATCAACAAAATCGACCTCGCCCCTCTCGTCGGGGCCGACCTCGGCGTGATGGACCGCGATGCGAAAATCCAACGCGGCGCGCGCCCGTTTCTTTTCTGCGACCTAAAACGTGAGCACCACCTCGACGCCGTCATCGCGTGGATCGAGCACGCGGTCTTGTTCGGCAAGAAGCCCGCCGCGGCGTCCCGCTGATGGCCGAGTTTTCCGGCCATCTCTCGCTCCACGCGGCGACCCGCGCTCACGGTCGCACCGTTCTGGCAGCGCAGTCGTTTCGCGCGCCCTACCACCTGAGCAAGCCGTATTGGGACGCCGACACCCGCACGTTGATCGCCCAAGTCGTAAATCCGACCGCGGGCATTCTCTCCGGCGACCAACTTCAGTCCGATATCTCCGTCGACCAAGGCGCGGCCTTGCTCGTGACCACACCCAGCGCGAGCCGCGTCTTCAAAATGAAGACCGGCACAGCCACCTGTCGTCAGCAGTTTCACGTGACCGCCGACGCGTGGCTAGAAGTGATGCCCGAACCACTCGTGCCCCATCGCGGCTGCAGCTACCGACAAACCACGACGATCGAGGTCGCCGCCGGAGGAGAGATTTTTTTCGCTGATCTTCTGCTGCCGGGCCGCGTCGCCCACGGTGAAGCCTGGGAGTGGAAGAGCCTCTGCCTCGAAACCACCGTGCGACTCGACGGCGAACTCATCCTGCGCGAGCGATTCCATCAAGCCGGTGACGATCTCCGCGCACTCGCCGCGCTCGCGGGCTCAGGTCCGAGCGCCTGTTTCGGCCACGCTGTGCTCATCGCCGCCGCGCGTCCGGCCGACGCTCAATGGCGCGCGGCCGTAAACGCGCTGCATGGCGACGGACTCTGGGTCGGTGTGAGTGTGCTCCGCCGCGGCGGTTGGAGCATAAAATTTGTCGCCCACGACGGGATCCGGTTGCGTCGCGGACTCCGCGAGGTGCGAAAAATCCTCGCCGTGCATTTCCCCCACCTCGCTTGCGACCCACGGAAGCTCTGAGCGATCAGCGCCGGTGGCGCGTTTCGTCGGCCCGCACCCGCTGAAGCGCCGGAGCGGTGGGCCGGATAATTCTCCACAGGCCCCACGCGACGGCACCCACGACGCCAAAACACCACAGAGTCGCGCCAGGATTTGCGGCGAGGTGCCGCAGCTCCCAGGTGAGATCATGCCCGTCATGCCCGGGATGAGCTTGGGTGAGCACGGCGGTCGCGAGAAAAATAGCAGATGAGGTCAGAGCGCGGCGAAGGGAGGGCATCATCACGAGGCGCTAGTAAGCAGGTCACGTTCCACTTCGCCACTCTGAAGATTGACCGCGCCATGTCGGCGTGGCCTCAAAAAAAAACCGCCCGCGGATAAGGCGGGCGGTTTGAAAAAACAGGGTGGGCGCAGCGTGAGTCGAAAATTGATTCGGCTCCGGAGCCCAACCACTCTTAGCGCTTCGAGAACTGGAAGCGGGCGCGAGCGCCGGGCTGGCCGGGCTTCTTGCGCTCTTTGGCGCGGGGATCGCGCTTGATGTGACCCGCCTTCTTCAGCGCCGGACGGAGTTCGGCGTTCATCTTCTGGAGGGCACGGGCAATGCCGTGAGCGACCGCGCCGGCCTGGCCGGAGACACCGCCGCCGGCGACATTGACCGTCACGTCGATCTTCTCGCGAAGGTCAACCGTGAGGAGCGGGGCGTAGGCTTGTTTGGAAAAATTCTCGTGAGAGAAGTAGCTGTCGAAGGTGCGACCATTGACGGTCAGCTTGCCGGTGCCTTCGGTCAGGCGCACACGGGCGGTCGAAGTCTTGCGGCGGCCGGTGCCGAGGAAAATATTGGCGGGGGCGGTGGTGGTCATGTTCTAGGCGAAAAATTAGACGGCGATCTTGACCGGATTGTTGGCCTCGTGCGTGTGCTTCGGGCCGGCGAAAACGCGGAGTTTGGTCAGCATCTTGGCGGCGATCCGGTTCTTCGGCAGCATGCCTTTGACGGCGTGCTCGATGATGAACTCGGGATTGCGCACGCGCTGCTCGGACAGCTTGCGGTAGCTCTCGCCACCGACGAAGCCGGAGAAAAACATATACTCGTTTTGCACTTCCTTCTTACCGGTGACGGCGATCTTCTCGGCATTGATGATCACCACGAAATCGCCGTTGTCGACGGAAGGGGTGTAGGCAGCCTTGTGACGACCACGGATGATGTTGGCAGCTTTGACGGCGAGACGACCGAGCACGACACCTTCAGCATCGATTAGATGCCACTTGGGTTGCACTGTCTCATTCTTGGCGAGGAACGTTTTCATGAGAAAAGAGGCCAAAAGGTGAGGTTTCAGGAAGCACTGTCAACCCCTGTTTTGGGTTGTGAATAACTCGTTCAAGCGCGGGTTGATTGGCGAGCGACCTCGCTCGCGGCCACCATCACGCTTGTTTCCCATTTTCTTTGTGCAAGGGTCAAGCGATGTCCCTTTCGCCTCGTTTCCCCCTGTTCTCCGCCGGTATTTCCGGCGCCGTTGGTGTCGGCCTGGGCGCGTTCGGTGCTCATGCGCTGCGCGGCACTTTGACGGAACTCGGCACGCGCGACCGCTGGGAAACGGCGGTGTTTTATCAACTCACGCACGCGGTCGCCTTGCTCGGCATCGCGGCCTGCTTGCGCTCGGCCCGGGGAGCCAGCGTCGGTCGGTTCAAGTGGGCCACGCGGTGCTGGCTGGGAGGCATTACCCTCTTTTCCGGCTCCTTGTACGTGCTTGCGCTCAGCCCGCACGCACCGCTGTGGTTCAAAATCGCCGTGCCACCGCTGGGCGGCTCGTTGTTTGTGCTCGGCTGGCTGTTGGTCGCCGCCGCAGCCTGGACGAAAGACGAATGACTCCACCACTCGACCTGCGTTTTCCCGCCGATCTGCGCGCGATGCTCGACGCGGTGCGGCGCGTCGGCCGTCCGAGGCTCGTCGGCGGCGGCGTGCGCGATTGGTTGCTGGGGCTCGCCCCGAAAGACTTTGATGTCGAAGTGGGCGGGGTAGATTTCGAGAACCTGCATCGCGCGCTGGCGCGATTTGGGGCGACCGATGTCGTCGGGCGCAGTTTTGGCGTGATCAAAGTTCGCAGTCGCGAAACCGGCGAAGACTACGACTTTTCGCTGCCACGCCGCGAATCTAAGACCGGCGCGGGTCACCGGGGTTTTGTCGTCGCACCTGATCCAGCGCTCAGCGATGCCGAGGCCGCCGCACGTCGCGATTTCACCGTCAACGCGATCGCGTGCGATCCCTTCACCGGCGAAATCATCGACCCGCACGGCGGGCGGCGAGATTTGGATGCGCGCGTGCTCCGGCACACGAGCGCGGCCTTTGCCGAGGATCCGTTGCGCGTGCTGCGCGGGATGCAGCTCGCCGGGCGGTTCAGCTTCACGCTCGCCCCGGAGACAGCGGCACTTTGCCAAACGATCGCCGATACGTTTTCCGAGCTGCCGCTCGAACGCGTCTGGGGTGAGTGGGAAAAATGGGCGGCCAAGTCCGTGACGCCGAGCCGGGGCCTCACCGTGCTGGAAGCAAGCGGCTGGCTCCGCCACTTCCCGGAGCTCGCCGCGCTGCGCGGCACACTTCAAGAGCCCGCGTGGCACCCCGAGGGTGATGTCTTTACCCACACCCAGCACTGTCTCGACGCGCTCGTGGCGCTGCCGGTTTGGCCCGACGCAAACTTTGGGCGACGGCGGCGGTTAATGTTCGGCGTGCTCGCGCATGATTTTGGCAAACCCAGCACGACCCGCCACGAGGAAAAACATGGCGTGCTCCGGTGGACGAGCGCGGGGCACGAGGCGGCGGGCGGCCCGCTGACCCAAACGTTCCTCCGCCGGATTGGCGCCCTCCGTGAGCTCGACGCGCCGGTCACGGCGCTCGTCGTGAACCACCTCGTCCACCATCACGGCCAAGCGACGTTTTCCGATGCGAGCGTCCGCCGCCTCGCACGTCGGCTCGCCCCCGCGACGATTGCCGAACTCGCCGCGGTCATGCGCGCCGATTCCAATGGCCGGCCCCCGCTCACCTCACCCGAAACCCACCGCCGCATCGATGCCTTGGAAGCGACGGCGCGAGCCCTTGAGTTCGAGAACCTAGCGCCCAAGCCCGTCGTGTTCGGCCGTCATCTCATGGCCCTCGGCATCGCTCCCGGTCCGGATTTCAAACGCGTGCTCGACGCCGCCTTCGAGGCGCAACTCGACGGCGCCTTTGCAGACGAAGCGACCGGCACCGCGTGGCTGCGCCAGCATCTGCACATGAACTGAGATCCATCCGAAAGTTTGTCATTTGATCGATCCCCGGTCCTCCTGACGGGCCCGTTCAAAACGTCAGGACGAACACTCAACGCCAGATTCTAGCCGACTTCTTGGGCCAACCACAGCTCCACCGGCCCCACAGAGAGTTCGCCATCGGTGAGCACTTTCGCCCGCAGCCCGCCACGGCCCATCAGCCAATCCTCCGCGCCCGGCGCGACCACCGCGTTCATCCAATGGCACGGCCGAGCCTCTCCAGTGCCCTGAAATTCGACCCCGCCCAACGTGAACCGCCGCTCCAACAACTGATCGAGGTCGATGCCTTCGACCACCACGTTGCGCCGAAAGGCCGAGGGAGCGAGTGCGGGCACCTCAAATTTCTCCCGCGCTGCGAGCAAAGTCTCCCACCGAAAAAACGTCACCTGCCCCTTGTAGCCCGGGCGGTAGCCATAAAACCGGTCTCCCTCGAGACCAAAGCCGGCGCGACATTTCACGGTAGGCACGTCAGCCGCCGGGTGCTCCCCCGCCGGCTGGCCATAGCGACCAAAAAAGTTATGGCCGGATGAAATGAAAAGGTGGCGGATGGCGGCAGGCGCGTTCACTCAGCGGACCGTGGGCTAACCTCCGGCGCGTTGCAATCCACCGTCCACCTGCGCGGTTCCCTCGCCCGACACCCCGTCTAGGCGACCCTGTAACCGCCCTGTCCCGTCATTCGTCATACCGCCGTTCCCTACAAATCAATCCAACTCCCCTCATGAAACGCCTCCTCCTCGCCCTCGCCGTCACTTCCCTCCTCCTCGCCCCGGCCTCCTACGCCGCCAAGGGTGACCGCAAGAAGGGCAACACCGCCAGCACCGAGCTCCTCAAGAAATACGACACCAACGCCAACGGCAAAATCGACGGAGCCGAACTTGAGGCCGTCCGCAAAGACTTCGCCGGCTCGCCCGATCTCAACCTCAAAGCCCTCGACAAAGATAGTGACGGCAAACTCAGCGACACCGAAGTCGAAGCGCTGAAGGGCGATGCCCCCAAGAAGGGCAAAAAGAAGAAAAACCAAGAGTAAGCCTCTGTTTCATCCCTCTCCCGGCGGCCCCGCATCATGCGGCGCCGCCTTTTTTGTGTCCACCCCGTCGTTGCCGTCTCCCCGCGCCTCCCTCTCTTCCCCGGATACGAGGTCTCCCGCTCGCCCCTTCTGCCCGGGTTTCCCACCGCCTGCCAAACCCCGCCATTCTCCTTGCCTATTAGTAACCGATAAAATGACGTTTCCCTGCTGAATCTTCCGAGGCAGGCGCGACAACTTTGCCTGCTCCGCCCCCGAAGGTTACAGCGCTGGCGGCACCATCCCGCCGGTCCTCAGCCCTCAACACCTATGAACACCCGCTACCTGTGGAAACCTGCTACATGGCTTTCCCTCCTCGCCGCCGTCAGCCTGCTGCCCATCGCGGTGGCCCAAACCGCCCCAGCCTCGACCACCGCAAAATTGGAAGAGACCGCGAAGCTCGAAAAATTCGTCGTCACCGGCTCGCTCATCAAACGCATCGACGGCGAAGGCGCGACACCCTTGCTCACGATCACACCGCTCGAAATGGAACAGCGCGGCATTGGTAGCGCTGAGCAAATGCTCATGGAGCTGAATATTAACGGCAACGGCCTCGATAATCTCGCGTCCAATGCCGACGTCGTCTCCGGTGCCCAGCGCGGCAATAACGGCGCCACCTCCGCCAATCTCCGCATGCAGGGTGCCGGCGCCACGCTCGTCCTCCTCAACGGCCGACGCGTTTCGTCGCACGGCCTGAACGGCGGCGTCGTCGACCTGAACCAGATTCCGTTCGCCGCGATCGAGCGCGTCGAAGTCCTCAAGGATGGCGCTTCCGCGATCTATGGCACCGACGCCGTCGGTGGCGTCATCAATTTCATCCTGAAAAATAATTATCAGGGCGCGGCGGCCAGCGCGGCCATGGACATGACCGAGCAGGGCGGCGGTAATATTTTCCGTTACAACGCCGTCGCCGGCTTCGGCGATCTGAGTCGCGACAAATACAACATCATGGCCTCGGTCGCCCTCGCGGACAGCAAGGTCCTACGCGGCGACCAACGCAAATTCGTGAGCACTTTTCAGGTCGACCGCGGCGTCTCGCCTGACACCCGCGGCACGCCGATCGCCACGCTTTTTACGGTCGGCTCGCTCAAGACGGCGATCACCGGTGCCGGCCAGGCCAACGGCACCGGCCCGCTTGATCCCGTCGGCACCATCCGCGTCAACGGCATCAACTACGTCGATGTCCCCGGCGGCCCGGGTTACGCGGGTCTCGACGGCATGGGGCCCTACGACGAAGTGCTCTGGGCCTCGGCTGCCTCGAAATACGGCTCGGCTTGGGACACCGGTCGCGCTGCCGTCATCCAACAACCGGTTAAAAACAAAAATCTCGTGCTCCGCGGCACGTTTGAGATCGCCCCGCGTCACCGCCTGTCGACCGAGTTCGTCGCCGGTCGCTCGGAATCAAACAAGAGTTTCTCGCCCAACCAATGGTCCACCTCGGCCACGCTTAACACGACCGCACTCGACGGCCGCACCACCGTCCCGAATCCGCTCTACAACCTCACCTATCCGAGCACCGGAGCGTCCTACAACAAAGTCTTCAACGTTCTGGCCAAGTATTTCCCCGAGCTTGAGGCGAACCGCGGTGAACCCATGGCCTTCCGCTGGCGCTCCCTCCCGCTCGGTAATCGCGCGTTTACCACGACCACTGACACCTATCGCTACATGGCCGGCCTCGAAGGCCCGCTCGGTTTCCTGTCGCAGTGGGACTATCGCCTCGGCGCCTCTCGCGCCAGCAGCAAGGGCAAATCCACCCTCAACGGCGGCTATGTTTATACGGTGCCCTTCGTCACTCTGATCAAGACGGGCGTCGTCGATCCGTTCTCTTACGAGCAGTCAGCCGCGGCGACGACGGCCATCGACAAGATCCGCGCCGACGGCGTCTCGCTCTACGGCGGCACGTATCGCACCGACAACCTCGATGCCGCCGCGTCAGGCCCGCTCTTCAAGCTCCCTGCCGGTTCGGTGCAAGCCGCGGTCGGCCTCGACTGGCGCGAGGAGAATTTCATCTTCAACGGCGACAGCCGCGCGAACCTCAATTCGTCCGACGCCCTGATCTTCAACGCTCCGTTCGATAACAGCCTCGCGACCACCGGTTCGCTCAAGCGCACGATCAAGGCGGCGTTCGTGGAACTTCAAGTCCCCATCGCGAAGGGCTTCGACGTCAACCTCGCCGGCCGCGTCGACGACTACACCGGCTTCGGGCGCTCGACCAATCCGAAGGTCACGCTGCGCTACGCCCCCAACGACACGATCCTGTTCCGCAGTTCCTACAGCACCGGTTTCCGCGTCCCGACTTTCAAGCAGCAGCTCGATCCGGTCACCGTCAGCCCCATTGCGTCCACCGGCCTCATCGACCCCGGCACCGGCCGCCAAATCGCGCCAAACTCGGCCAACTCTCTCTTTGGCGGCAAGCCCGACCTCCAGCCCGAGGAAGCCAAGATGTATTCCGCCGGCTTCGTCGTGCAGGCGAACAAACACCTCAGCTTTAACGTCGACTGGTGGAACGTCGACCGCATCGGCACGATCCAGAGCTTCGGCACCACCGTGCTGCTGGCCAACTACAGCCTCTTCCAAGATCGTTTCCGTCGCAATGCCGCGGGCGACATCGTCGAGGTCGACAGTCGCTGGGTGAACGCCGGCCAGAATGTCACCTCCGGCGCGGAGTTTGGCCTCAAGGGCAACACCGACTTGGCCGGAGGAAAACTGTCCGGCGGATTCGATCTGTCCTACTTGCTGGAGAAGAAATCACGGCTGCTCGCGACCGCGCCGTTCAGCGTGAGTGAGATCAACCAGTTTACGCGTGCCAGCGACATTGGCCTGCGCTGGAAACACACGGCCTACGTAGCCTACCGCAAGGGCAACTGGACCGGTCAATTCAACCAGCTCTTCCGCAACAGCTACATCGATGCGGTGCTCCCCGGCGTCGCCAACGGCACGGTGAAACCCGTCAACTGGAACCCACGCGTGAAGGCCTACAATATCTTCGGCCTGAGCGCGACCTACCGCGGCATCAAGCATGTCACGCTCACGGCCGGCATCAAAAACCTCTTTAACACCGACCCGCCCTTCTCCGCCACCTACGACACCAACTCCGGTGCCGGCAGCAGCTGGGAACCGCGCATCGCCGATCCCCGCGGTCGTTCCTATACGATGCGCGTCGACTACTCGTTCAAGTGATCCCCTGACCGGATAACTGCTTCGCTCTCCGCTCTCCACGGCCTCCGGCACTACCGCCGGAGGCCGTTTTCTTTTGCGTGTCTTTCGCGCCTTTCGTGGTTCCTTCTTCGCTTCCTCCCATGGCGCCCTCCCCGCTCGAACTCTCTGCCGTCAGCCGTCTCCCCGCCCCCGCCGACAACGTCGCCATCGCGACCCGCCGCCTCGAAGCCGGCACCGTCCTCGCGCTCTCCACCGGCCCCCGTGCGCTCACGCACACCGTGCTCGAAGGCCATCGTTTCGCGGTCGCTTCCATCTCCACCGGCGCGCCGCTCCTTTCGTGGGGACTTCCCTTCGGCACCGCGCTCGTCGAGATCGCGGCGGGTGACTACGTGTGCAACCAGTCCTCCCTCGACATGCTCGCCGTCCGCCAACTCGACGGCGCCGTCCGGCCCGACCGCGCCAACTTCTCCGATCAACGCGCCGAATTTTCATTCGACGAAACATCGTTCACGGCCGCGCCGCCCACGCCGCTCGCCGATGCGCCCCGCACCTTTCAGGGCTACCGCCGCCCGGGTCGCCGCGGCGTCGGCACGCGCAACACCCTCGTCATCCTCGGCACCACGTCGCGCACGGCGAGTTTCGCGCGCCAGCTCACCGCCCGGCTGCAAGCCCTCGCCCGCGTGCACCCGTCGCTCGATGGCATCGTCGCCATCGCGCACACCGAGGGCGGCGGCACGGGCGAACCGAACAACGCTCTCGAGGTCCTCCGCGCGCTCGCCGGTTTTATGGTGCACCCCAACGTCGGCGCCGTGCTCGCCGTCGACTACGGCGTCGAACCGATCACCAACACCCGCCTCGCTGCGTTTCTGCGCGATCGCGGCTACCCGCTCGACGACGTGCCGCACGCGTTTCTCTCGATTCAGGGCGGACTCGCCGCCGCTCTCGCCGACGGCGAGAAAATCGTGCGCGGCTGGCTGCCCGCTGTGTCCGCCCAACGTCGCACCCCCGAGCCGCTCTCCGCGTTACGCATCGCGCTCCAATGCGGCGGCTCCGACGCGTTTTCCGGTGTATCCGGTAATCCCCTCGCCGGCGCCATCGTGCACGAGACCATCCGCCATGGCGGCACCGGCGTGCTCACGGAAATCGATGAGGCCGTCGGCGCCGAATCCTACATCATGAAGCGCGTGCGCGACCTCGCCACCGCGCGGGAGTTCATGCACCGGCTCGCGGATTTCCAGACGCGTCTCGGCTGGCACGGCGTCTCGCCCGAAAACAATCCCTCCGGCGGCAACAAACTCCGCGGCCTCTACAACATCGCGATCAAGTCGCTCGGCGCCGTGCACAAAAAGGACCCGCGCACCCGGCTCGATTTTGTCACCGACTACGCCGCCCCGCTCGCCGCGCCCGGCTTCTATTTTATGGTCGGCCCCGGCAACGACCTCGAGGGCGTCGCCGGCCAAATCGCCGCTGGCTGCAACCTCGTCCTCTTTGTCACCGGCAACGGCTCGATCACGAATTTCCCGTTCGTGCCCACCCTGAAAATCACGACCACCACCCGCCGCCACCAACTCCTCGTGCACGAGATGGACATCAACGCCGGCCGCTACCTCGACGGCGAATCGTTCGAGGCCCTCGCCGCCGAGAGTTTCGAGCTCACGCTCGCCACCGCCTCCGGAAAAAAATCCAAGGGCGAACACGCCGGCCACTCGCAAGTGTCCATTTTGCGCAACTGGGCGCAGACCGACGGCTCACGTCTCACCGAAATCCGCGCCCGCCCCGTCCCCGACGGCCTGCCATTGGGTAGGAGCCTGCTTGCAGGCGATTCCCCGCCGCCACCGCCCTACCCAGTTACGCTCAACATCTTCGCCACCGAGCACGGCTTTGCCACCGAACGCGTCGCGCTCGTTTTGCCCACGAGCCTCTGCGCCGCGCAAATTTCCCGTCTCGCCGCCGATCGTCTCAACGAAAAACGCATCGGTGCCGCCCAGGGTATTTCACGCTTTGTCGCGCTCGTGCACACCGAAGGCTGCGGCTTCGGCGGCGAATCCATGCACCAGTTGCTCCACCGCGCCTACCGCGGCTACGTCACGCACCCCAACGTCGCCGCCGCGCTCCTCCTCGAGCACGGCTGCGAAAAAGTCCCGAACGATCTCATGCGCCACAAACTCGAGGCCGCCGGTGTGTCCGCCGCGCGTTTCGGTTGGGCCAGCGTCCAACTCGATGGCGGCATCGCCAAAGCCCTGGACAAGGTCGAAGCGTGGTTCGCCGCGAAGCTCGCCGATCTTCCGCCCGCACCGACCGTCCCCGCCGACCTCGGCGCCCTGTCGCTTGGCCTCCTCACCACCGCACCGACCCACGACTCCACCGTCGCGGCCCTCGTCGCCGTGGCCCAACAGATCCTCCACCACGGCGGCTCGGTGCTCATCCCCGAAAGCGATCCGCTGCTCGCCGATCGCCGTTTCTCCTCAGCCCTGCTCGGTGACCGTCCCCCGCATGCCACGCTCCTCTACGGTCAACCGCTCACCACGCCCGGCTTCCATATCGTCGCGAGCGAAACCGATCACTGGGTCGAAAACCTCACCGGCCTCGGTGCCTGCGGCGCGCACCTCGCGCTCACCGTCGTCGACCAACACGCCCGCCAAGGCCACCCGTTACTGCCGGTCATCCAGGTCGCGGAATCCACCCAACGTGGAGTCATCCCCGCCGACGACATCGATCTTTTCCTGACAGACCAAGCCGACGAAAATTCCGCCGCGCTCACCCAACTCCTCGTCGCCATCGCCCAACGCGACCGCCTCCCCGCCGTCTCGTCAACCGGCTCCGTCGACTTCCAATTCACCCGCGGCCTCCTCGGCGTAACGACGTAATTGCAGGCCCGTCCGCCGGGCGGGCGCAACCGGCCATCGGCCGGACTCACACCCGCAGAAACCATTTCTGCCGGTACATCCCGTAAAGCAGCACCCACATCACCGCGAGCGTCGCGCCCCCCAGCAGCAGCGGTTCATATCCCGCCCCGAGACTGCGGAAAGTTTCCGCCCCGAAATGTGTGGTCAGCGCCTTGCGGATGAAGTCCACAAAGAGATGCGCGATTAAATAGGCTGCGATGGAATTGGCGCCGATCACGACAAGCGGAAACGCCCACCGTCCTCGCTTGGCCACGTCGACCGCCGCGTAGAAACCCGCGAGCAACAGGCAGCACCACCCACCGCTGAACAGCACCCAGCTCGGCGTCCAAATGCGTTTCACCACCGGGCAAATCCCGAGCCAGCCCAGCAATGCCCCGGCCGCGAGCCCACTCACTCCGGCGATCACAAACCACCGAATTTTTTCTCGCGGCGACCGCTCGCCCCGAAGCACGTTACCCGCGAGCAGTCCGAGAATCATCGTCGCCAGCGTCGGCACGAAACTCAGCGTCGCGTAACCGCCGCCGTGGAAAAGAAACAGTTTTTCGCGCGGAAAAAGATTGAGCCACCACGATTCGAACCCAGCCGCGAGATTCGTGTTCTTCTGCCAATGCGCCGCAAACCCCGAGAGCCCATTCGTCTCCAACCAGCTTTGCGCCACACCCGCCTTCGCATAGTCGAAGCCCGCCACCGGCAGCGGATACAGCGCAAACGCCGCCCACACTCCCACCACAATCACCGCGAACGCCGCCCACTGTTCGCGCACCGAACGAAACCCGAGCGCAAAGAGAAAACCATAACCCAACCCGATCTGCGTGAGTGTATCCTCAAAGGTCCAGTTCGTCAGATTCCGCCCCGTCGAACGCAGAAACACGCCGAGCATGATCAAGATCACGGCGCGCCACACCGCATGCCCGACCATGACGCCGGTCGATTGCCCGCGCGCCCGTCGACTCGCGATTGAATACGGCAGCGCCACGCCGACCAGAAACGAGAACGACGGTTGGATGAGATCGTGGAGCGAACACCCGACCCACTCGACGTGTGACTGCTGCGACGCGAGAAATTTCCACATCCCACTCTCGGGCAGAGCCTGCGCCACACGCTTCAGCCGCAGCACCTCCGCCATCATCAGGAACATGACAAAGCCGCGGTAAGCATCGAGTGAAGCGAGCCGGGCCGGCGGCGGGCCGACCGGCGAAACACCAACGGGGATCGCAGACGAAGGGGTAGTCATGCTCCGTTGTTGTCGCCCGTCCCCCGCCCCGTTGCAAAGACGAATCGCGGACCGAACGGAGGGGCGCTTTCCCAAGCGCCCACCGCGGCGAGTGCGCCCTCTCGTCCCGGCGGTGGGGAAACCGCCGCTCCCGCCGCGTCGCTGCGCCTCGCCCACGCCGCACTTGCAATCATCGTCGCGCGGCACATGTTCCCGCTCCCGTTCTTTGATTGGTCAGCAAATTCCAATCGGTAAGCCCCAATCGAATATCGAAATTCAAAATTCGAAAATCTTTCGGGGGTGTTCTGGATTCTACCCTTGGTTGGAGTGCGCCGCTGCCTGTCGAGAGTTGTGGGTCTCTCGTTAAATCCCCTGCAAAAAAAATAATAGGCAACACTGAAGAAATGCCCCTGGCCGCCTAATTGGCAGCCACGTTTGCCCGGCGACACCTGCTAGCCGGAACGAACGTCGACAGCAGGCATAGCGCGCGGAGCCGTCCGCGGACGGCGCGCTGTATCTTCATCCGGGGACTGGCTGACATCTTAGCGCGTGTGATCGCTTGGTGTCGGCGAGATTAAGATCACGCTATACACGTAGATGCGGTGCGCAAAGGCCGGGGGCACGTGGGTTCAACTCCCACCACCTCCACCAATCAAAGTCCCTGTATTACAAGGAGATAGCCAATCCTTGTGATACAGGGATATTTTATGTCTCGATTTTGTATTCGAAATAGCGTCTATCTTGGGCATGGAGCAGCAACCCAAGGCACCAGATGACTTCAAACCTCGGCGCGGCGGCAGCGGTAAATTGAGGGTCTGGCAGTGGCTCATTGACCCGCGCATCACGATCCGCGAACGCCTGAACGCATCCGGTGGGCTCGGCTACCGCGTCACCCTGCCCAAGAAACTCACCGGCGGTCCGGTGATCTTCCTCCAAAGCCGCGATTTTGAAGCCGCCAAGGAAATTGTCCGCAGTCGGGGCAAAGAGTTTCGCGAGAGCCGGTCGACCGCACTCGCCCTGCCCGACGACAAGAAGCTCCAAGCCGCCTCCGCCGTGCGCACGCTCCACGAACACGGCCTCACCCTCGGCCTCGACGAGATCGCCCGCCGCTATTGCGCCGCCGACGCCACGTTGAAAGGCCACGTCCTTGGCGTCCCCGAAGCCGCCACGCTCCTCGCGTCCCTCCTCGTGCTCACCCAGCGCACCGGAAAGGCCCTGCCCGACGTTGTGGCCTTCGCGGTCGAACGCCTTTGCCCGGCCGGCGGGACCAAGACCCTCGCCGAGATCACTGCCGAGATGATCGAGATCAAGCGGGGTTGGCTTGCACGCGGCGACCTCCGCAAAGCCTCCTTCCACGACTTCGAGATCCGCGCCGGCAAGATCGGCAAGGACATCGGCTCGTTCCCGCTTCCCGACCTCACCAAACAAATCGCCTACGATTGGCTCAACGGGCTGATCCTCGCGCCGCGCACCAAGAAGAATTACCGCATGGTGCTCTCCGAAGTCCTCTCCTACGCAAAGCAGAAGCGTTACATCGCCACCAGCCCGCTCGAAGAATTCACGCGCTCTGACGTCAAGGAACTCGAAGGCTCTGGCGGCGAAAGCCATCAACCCGCGATCCTCACGACGAAACAGGCCGGAAAACTCCTCACCACCGCCTTCGCTCACCCCGAGTGGGACCTCGGAGCCGCCGTCGTGCTCGGCCTCTTCGGCGGCATTCGCACCGAGGAAATCAAACGTCTCACATGGGACGCCGTGCGCTTGGACGAAGAACACCCCTTCGTCGTCATCGGCCCGGAAATCGCCAAGAAGCGCCGGATTCGCAACGTCCCGCTGCCCGATTGCGCCGTCGCATGGCTGCGCCGCTGGCCGCGCGGCGAAAAGGTCACCCGTTCGGAGCACGTCAATCAGTTTCAAAAGCATTTCCTCAAGCTCGCCGCCAAAGCCGAGATCACATGGGA
>CAMBVX010000017.1 GCA_945871085.1 Opitutus sp. GAS368
CGCGGCGACCGAAAAGTCCAGAGTTCAAACGACGTTGGTATAATCCCCGATTTGCGGATCAGGTTTGGAGGAGATGAATTGCGTTTGGCGCATTCTTTCATGGAGTCTCCGACTCGTCCCGGTGGTTCGCGCGCGGTTTCAATCGAACCGTGTTGGCAGCGACGGTGGGGGCGACTCTTCCATGTCAAAATCTCTGTTGTCCGGTCTGAATGTGTTGGTGCTCGAGGACGAGTTGCTGCTGCGCAAACGCTTGGCTGGATTTTTGGAGAGTGAGGGGGCGGCGGTGACGGCGGTGGGTACGGTGGCGGCGGCGAGACAAGCGGCCGAGTCACTGCCCTTCGACGCGGCATTGTTGGACGTCAACCTGCCGGATGGACGCGGCACCGATTTGTTGCGCGACAAGGTCTTTTCCGCCACGACCAATGTTCTGGTGATGACGGCTGAAGGAGGGGTGGCGGGGGCGGTCGAAGCGGTTCGGGCCGGGGCGTCGGATTACCTCGTGAAGCCCTTTGATCCGGAGGAATTGCCCGTGAGATTGGCCCATGCGCGGAAGAGTTTGCAGGCGAAACGCGCGGATGAATTTCGCCGCGGGCAGGAGGCGGAATTGGTGTTTGGCGCGAGTCTGGCGGGGGTGCGGGAGCAGTTGCAGAAAATCACAACGGCGGATCGTCGGCTGGGCAGCCACTTGCCGCCGGTGTTGATCGAGGGCGAGACGGGCACGGGTAAGACGGCGATTGCGCGTTGGATTCATCGCAATGGCCCGCGGGCCGATGGACCGATGGTGGAGCTCAATTGCTCGGCCATGCCGGAGGCCTTGGCCGAGGCGGAATTATTTGGCCATGAGCGGGGGGCCTTTACCGATGCAAAGACGGCGCGGATTGGACTCATGGAAGCAGCGGATGGCGGGTCGTTATTTTTGGATGAGTTGCCGAGCCTCGCTCAATCCCTGCAGGCAAAATTACTGACGGTGTTGGAGGACCATTCACTCCGGCGGGTGGGTGCGACGAGACCGATCGCGGTCGACTCGCGCATCATCGCGGCGACCAATGCCGATCTTGGGGTGCTGGTGGCGGCGGGAAAATTCCGCGAAGATCTTTTGCATCGCCTCGATTTGTTTCGGGTGCGGCTGCCCCCGCTGCGCGAACGAGGGAACGACATTATCGTGCTCGCTGACGCGCTGTTGGCGCGGGTCTGCAAACGCTACGGTCAGAAGCCGCCGGTGATTCCGGCGGAGGGGCGAGCGCGCCTGCTGGCCCATGGTTGGCCAGGAAATGTGCGTGAACTCGCGCACGAACTGGAGCGGGCGGTGGTCTTTGGTGGTGAGCGGGGACTCACCTTTGGACATCTGGGCGGAGCGCAGGCGACCGGTGCCGCGGAGAATACCGCCTGGATGCGGCCGGGCTTTGTTTTTCCGGAGAGCGGATTTTCTTTGGAGTCTGCGATTGATCGAATTGTGGCTCAGGCCGTGCAACAAGCCGAAGGTAACGTGTCGGCGGCCGCGCGTTTGCTCGGGGTATCACGGGACGTGGTGCGCTACCGGATCAAAGGCGGCGGGAATGCTGAAAAGGTTGGGGAATAATCCTCGGGTCGGGCATTGATCGGGTGGGATTCCCCGTGCCTTTGGCGATGGCCGATGACGTCTTGAAAACCCCTAACCGTTGATTTGTAACGTGAAAAGATTGAACATCGGGTTTGGCACAACGGCTGCAATCGGAGAAGAGTAACTCAAGTCAACACTGTCCTGACCGAACACACTCTTATGAAAGCCACCCTGCTCAACAAGTTGATCGTCACGGCCGCTCTCGCGGCCGCTGGCAGCTTGTATGCGGCAGATGCTCCTGCCGGTAAGCCGGCGGATAAACCGGTGACAAAAGCCCAATCTCCCGCAGTCGGTGATGTTAAAAAGGACGTGGAGAAATTCGGTGCGCAGCGCGACACGATGCTCGCCGAGCGTCAGGCTCTGATCAACCAGTTGAAGACCGCGAGTGAGGAGCACCGCAAAGCGATTTTGGAGAAGATGAAGGCACTCGGTGATGCGCAGCGCGAGCTGAGCAAGCAACTCCGTGACGATCTCCGGAAACAGCGCCAACGGTAACGTCGTTTGGCGGGTTTGAGATGGTTTGCGCCGCGATAACGGACGCCAAGGCAGTTGCTCCGTGGCGCCGGCCCCTTTCGTTTACTACCACCGCGACGCGAACATGGCTTGAGTGAGGCGGCCAGCCACCGCACGATGGTCGCGTTATTCATTCACCGTTTGTGACAAAATATTCCTATCCCATCGCTACCTTTACGGTTTTGACCTGGCTCGCGCAGGGACAGGTATGCGGCCAGGGACTGGGGGCGGTTCCGGTGAGCACGGCGAAAAGTGGGGACGAGGTTGCTGCTCTCGTAGCGGCACCGCTGCGGTGGATCAGCTGGGGCAGCGTGCAAACGGGTTTTGGATTCCGGGACAACGTGCTGCTGAGTAACGCGGGAGAGGAGCGCAGTGGATTTGTGCGCAGCGGGCTCGATGCGACGGTTTGGCGGGCGCCGCAAGGGCGCGCGGATTTTTTCGCTGCGCTCAAGGCCGAGGGCACGCGGTATTTTTCCGCCCGGACGGTCAACGAAGAGTCGGCGGCCATCTTGCTCACCGAATGGCGCTATCTGATCGCCGACGTTTTTAAGTTTTCACTGGATGCTCGCGGCTACTCGTTTGACCAAATTTACGACGCTTCAGATACCGATCTGCAACAGGTGGTGACGGAAGTGAAGACGTTGGGTGCGAGCATCGGTCCGAAGGCCCGCTGGACGGTGCGGCCAACTTGGTGGATTGAGGCTCAGGCTGATGCGAAGCGGTTAACTTATCCGGATGGCGCGAATAATCGCAGCGTCCGTGAAGGGACGCTGCGGCTGGGCTGGCAGCCGGGCACCCGTTTCGAGGCAAGTGTGGCCGGCACGGAGGGCCGCCGGAACTATGACCTGCGCGAGCAGAATTCGGTCAGCGGGCGTCTGCTGGCGGGCACCCTCCTCAGGATCGCCGAGCGCGAGGGTGAGTTCAGGATTGATGCCACGTGGGACGCGGCGGGTCGGTGGAAGACCAGCACGCGCGCGAGCGTTTTGCGGTTCCTCGACAATGGCGTGGGCTACCTCAACTACCGCCAGCGAAAAATCACGCACGAGGTGGAGTTGACGACGGACGATTGGCTGGTGGCGCTCAGAGGCTCGGCCCGGCGGGTCGAGTTCGGGCTGCAGACGGTCGGAACGGGACCCTCTCCGACGCCACAAATCAGGGATGACATTTCCGCCGAACTCCACATCGAGCGAAAACTCAGTGCGCGGTGGACGGCTTACGCGGAATATAAATGGGAACGCAACCGCTCCAATGACGTGCTCGCTTCATATTATCTGAACGAAGGCTTGCTAGGTATCCGCTGGAATTGGGAAAAATGATGCGAGCTTTTCTTGATGACCGTCCCTGCCAGTCAGTCGCCGCCCGGCCGCGCCACGCAATTCACCGTGGTGGGACTGACCGTGGCCGTTTTTGCGGCTGTGGTGGCGTTTGTGACGCTGCAACTCCGGGCGGGGCTCCGGGAGCAGATCTTAGCCGGTAAGGCGGAGACGCTGGCCGCCGTCGCCTCGATGCAGTTGGCCAACGGGGCGGAAGCTCTGGCGGAAGTCGGGCTGACGGATGCGCCGGGCGAGTTGTTGGCCGCAGTGCTCAAGACCTCAAAGTATCGCGGCGTGCTGGCGATTCGTGTCTTCGACGCCGGACGGCGATTCAGTGGGGCGCTGCCGCTGGAACTCTCGGACGAGCCGCCATCGGCCGAGGAGTGGACGACGCGACCGTTTGCACGAATGAGGGCGCGAGAAAAATTGCAGCTGTTGGCCGGCACGCCATCACCCGCCAACTCACACCCAACGAGCGAACGGCTGATCGAGGCTTGGGTTCCGCTCCGGCGAAGCGAAGGCGCCCCGCTCGCCGGTGTCGCTCAATTTTGGATTGCGGGAGACGAACTCGCCGCCGAGTTCAGCTCGCTTGATCGTCGGCTGGCCCTGCAAGCGGGGATCGCCTGGCTCGCGGGCGCGGCGGTCATCGTGCTTGTTTTAGGTTGGGCGTTTCGTCGGCTGGCGGTAGCGAACCTCATCCTCGCAGGGCGGACCGAGGATTTGCAGCGGGCCAATCGTGAGCTGGTGCTGGCGGCGAAAACCTCGGCGCTCGGGGCCGTGACGGCGCACCTCATTCATGAAATCAAGAACCCGCTCGCCGGACTCGAAGTCTTCATGGCGGCACAGGCTGAACCGGGCGGACGGGAGGAAAGTGGGCGGGAACTTGTCGCGGCCACGGAGCTCACACGTCGTTTGAGAACCATGATCAACGACGTCGTCGGTGTGCTGCGCGATGAACAGCATGGCGCTCATTTCGAGCTGACGGGCGCGGAGCTCGCGCAACTGACAATCGAGCGCGTGCGCCCGGCGGCTAATTTAGCCGGTGTGCGGCTCGTGGCGGAAATGGGCGCGGAGGCGTCCTTGCCGGGTCGGAGAGCAAATCTCACTGGTCTCGTGTTGCGCAACCTGCTGCAGAACGCGGTCGAAGCGTCGCCGCCAGCAGGAATCGTTCGGCTCACGGGTCGCGCCACGAAGGAAGGGCGCTGGGAATTTTCGGTGGAAGACAGCGGCCCGGGGTTGGCTGAAGCGGTGCGGGCGCGCTTGTTTCAACCCTGCGCCAGCACGAAGCCCGGCGGCAGTGGGCTCGGCCTGGCCCTGAGCCAGCAACTCGCCCAACAGGCGGGCGGGCGCATCGAGTTGGTGAAAAGCGACGCCGAGGGCACGTGCTTTCGTTTGGTGCTGGAACCCGGGATTTGATCCGTATGCGCACCGATCCCCTGCGAGTTTTTTCAGGAGCCGGCCGGCCGGGAAACCGCGGGGTGGTGAAGGGGCGTCGCTCCTCTGGTTGGCCGGCGTGGTGGGCGTTACTGGTGTGCAGCGCAGTTGTGGGAAGAGTATTCGCGCAGGCCGATGGCTCGTTGCGCTGGGCGTCGAAGCTGGCGAGCACTCGCGGCTATGTTTATTCGTCTCCGGCGATCGGAGCCGATGGCACAATTTTCGTCGGCGTGGAGGTGGATAGCACTCCGCAGGATGGCATGCTTCAGGCGGTCAACGGCCGGGACGGTTCCATCAAGTGGACTTTCCGGACCCGACAGTGGGTGGACTCGGCGCCGGCGATCGGAGCGGACGGAACGGTCTACTTCGGGTGTTGGAATGGAAATCTCTATGCGGTGAATGGAGCGGATGGACGGGAAAAATGGAAACTGTCCGTGGGGGCGATCGTGGTCAGTTCGCCGGCCATCGGCCCGGATGGAACGATCTACATCGGCTCGGACGATTTCGGGTTGCATGCGGTCAGCAAGGACGGGGTTGAGCGGTGGAAATTTCTGGCCCGCAACTCGATCGAGTCGTCGCCGGCGGTGGCGGCGGACGGCACTATTTATTTTGGCTCAAACGATCGTTCAATTTATGCGATCAATCCCGACGGTTCCAAGAAGTGGCAGGTCGAGACGCTGTCGACCGTCGCTTCATCCCCCGCGATCGACGTCGATGGCACCATCTACGTGGGATCTTATGATGGTTTTCTTTACGCGCTCGCCCCAGCGGACGGCGCCATCAAATGGAAATTTCAAACCGGTGGCCAAGTGCAGGCGTCGCCGGCCATCGGGCCGGACCGCACCCTCTATTTTGGGAGCTTCGATAAGAATTTCTATGCCGTGCACCCGGACGGAAGGATGAAGTGGAGCATTGGGGTGGGCGGAGCGATTTTTTCCAGCGCCGCCGTGCGGAGCGATGGCACGATTATTTTTGGCTCGGACGATGGTCGCGTGCGGGCGGTCTTCCCGGAAAGCGGCTTGATCAAGTGGGCCTATGACACGGGTGATTTGATTGAGTCGTCACCGGTGGTGGCGGCCGACGGAACCGTCTATGTGGGATCGATCGACGGGAAGCTCTATTCGTTTCACGGCTCGGGTGCCGCGGCATCGGCTCAGTCGGGTTGGCCGATGTTCCGACGCGATGCGATGCGTGCGGGGCAAGTGCCCGTGCCAGCCGACGGTGGACGGTTGATCAATCTCGCGACGCGGGCGCAGGCCGGAAATGACGTGCCGCTCATTGCGGGGCTCGTGACGAAAGGCGCGGGCACCAAGAACTACTTGATTCGAGGCATTGGTCCGACCTTGGAACAACTGGGGGTGGCCACGCCGCTGCGCGATCCCGCGCTGGTCGTGAAACTGTTGGGCTCAGCGGAGGTATGGTTGGCCAATGGTGATTGGGGGAGCGGCAGTAACGCGGCGCAAATCATGACGACGGCGGCGGCGGTCGGGGCTTTTGCCCTGCCGGTGGAGAGCAAAGATGCCGTGGTGCTCGGGGCGCTTCCGGCCGGTGCTTACACCGCTGCCCTGGCCGGTCCGGCCGGCGATGCGGGGGTTGCTTTGATCGAGGCCTACGACGCCTCCGTCAGCGTGCAGGGCGCGCGGCTCGTGAATCTTTCGACGCGGGCGCAGGTCGGGACGGGCGACAAAATTCTCATTCCGGGACTCGTGATCGGCGGCAGTGATCCGGTCCGGGTGCTCGTGCGAGCGGTCGGGCCGGGCTTGGCGGGCTTCGGTGTGACGGGCGCGTTGGCGCGGCCGAGTATGACGGTCTTTGCGGGACCGACCCAGCGGCTGGCAAATATTGGGTGGTCGGCGAGTGTCCAGAAAGCGGATATCGCAGCCGCTGCGGCCGCCGTCGGCGCGTTTCCTCTGCTGGAAGGCAGCGCGGATTGCGCCGCACTACTGACGCTCGCGAGCGGTTCCTATACGATCCAAGTCTCCGGGGTGGGCAACACGACCGGGGAGGCTTTGGTGGAGGTCTACGTTTTGCCGTAGTGCGGCACGCGGCAATCGGTTCAGACGTCGGCGCCGACCCGCTCGGCGCTGAGGTTGCGCCAACGGGCGACGACGCGGCGACACATGTCGTCGGGCGAGAGTCCGTAGGCGGCGCGGAGGATTTCCACGCTGCTCCCGTGTTCGACAAATTTGTCGGGCCAACCGAGACGCTCGACGGCGACCGGGCAGTCGGCTTCGTGTAATGCTTCCAGAACGGCGCTGCCAAAACCGCCGGCGACCACATGATCCTCCATGGTCACGAGCAAGGGGATACAGGCCGCATGACTGAGGAGGAGGGCGCGGTCGAGGGGCTTGACGAAGCGGGCGTTGACGACCCCGACAGAAATATTCTCTTCCAGGGCGAGGCGCGCGGCGAGTTTGAGCGCGTCGTGCACCATGCTGCCGAGGGCCCAGATCATGATGGTGGAGCCTTCGCGTAAAACTTCAGCGTGACCGATGGGCAGCGCCGTCGGCTGTGGCTTTATTTTTGCGCCGGTGCCGGCGCCGCGCGGATAGCGGATGAAGCCGGGGCCGGGCAGTTGGAGACTCGTATGGAGCATATCCACGAGTTCGTCTTCGTCCTTCGGTTGCATGATCGTCGCATTGGGCACGCAACGCAGATACGACAGGTCGAAGAGGCCGTGGTGAGTCGGGCCGTCGTTCGGGGAAAGTCCGGCGCGATCCATACAAAAGGTAACCGGGAGGTTTTGCAGAGCGACGTCGTGGATGATCTGGTCGTAGGCGCGTTGGAGGAAGGTGGAGTAGATGGCGCACACGGGGCGGAATCCCTTCGTGGCCAATCCGGCGGCGAAGAGGACGGCGTGTTCCTCTGCGATCCCGACGTCAAAGAACTGCTTCGGCACGGCGGTCGCGAGGTGCGACAAACCCGTGCCGCTGGGCATGGCACCGGTGATCCCGAGAATCTTTGGATTCGCCCGGGCAAACCTAACGAGGGCTTCGCCGAAGACGTCTTGGTAATTCGGTGGCACGCCGAGAGCGGCTTTCTTGCTCTCGCCGCTGACGGGGTCGAAGGGCGACGCACCGTGGAATTTCTCCGGATGCTCGACGGCGGCTTCGAGGCCTTTGCCTTTTTTTGTCAGGACGTGGATGATGACGGGCACGTCGCAATGCTTCGCGAATTCGAGATTTTTCTGGAGCGCGTCGAGATCGTGGCCATCAACCGGGCCAAGGTAGCGGAGTCCAAACTTCTCGAAGAGCGAGGACTCGACAAAGAAGTCTTTGGTCTCCCGCTTCCACTTGGTGTAAACGCGGTTCATTTCCACGCCGGTGGGAAAGCTCTTGAAGAAGGCCTCGACGTCGTGGTGGAGCCGGTTGTAGGTCGGATTGGTGCTGATGCGGTTGAGGTAACTGGAAATCGCGCCGACATTTTTCGCGATCGACCACTCATTGTCGTTGAGGATGACGATCAGGCGTTTCGTCGAAGAGACGACATTGTTGAGGGCTTCGAGGGTAATGCCGCAGGTGAAGGCCGCATCGCCGCAGACGGCGACAACGTGCTCGTGCGAGCCGCGCAGATCGCGGGCCGTAGCCATGCCGAGTGCGGCGGATAGCGCGGTGCCGGCGTGCCCGGCGCCGAACGAATCATGGGAGCTCTCACTGCGGTAGAGAAAACCGCTGGCACCCCCGGTTTGACGCAGTTTCCGGAAGAAGTCGCCGCCGCGGCCCGTCAGGAGTTTGTGGACGTAACCTTGATGGGCGACGTCGAAGACGAACTGGTCTTCGGGCGTGCTGAACGCGCGGTGGAGGGCGATGGTCAGTTCGACGACGCCGAGGTTGGGACCGATGTGACCGCCGTTTTTCGCGGTCACGGCGATGAGCTCGGCGCGAATTTCCTCAGCGAGCTGCGGGAGTTGCGAAGAGGCGAGGGCTTTGACGCCTTCTGGGCCGTGGATGGCGTCCAGCAGGCGAGGGCGGAGGAGGGAAACGGGTGCGGTCATCTTGGCTTAGTCTTCGCGGGTGGTCTCGAATTTATCGAAGGCGATCTTGCCGTCCTTCTGTTTCTTGAGCTGCTCAATCTTGAGTTCGGCGTCTTTGAGCCGGGCCTCGCAGACTTTGAGCAACTTATTGCCCTCCTCGAATCGGGCGAGTAGCTCGGCCAGCGGCACGTCGCCGGACTCCATCGATTCGACGATGGACTCGAGTTTTCCGAGGGCGTGCTCGAAGGAGACTTTGGTTTCTTTGGCTTCCACGTGGTGGAAGATGCGACGGAGGGCGGGCATTTCAAACAATCTTTGGGCTGGCAGCTGGGACGGTTTCGCATGGATTGGGTGGCATGTTGTTAGTCCTTTCGATTACTGCGGTGCTGATGGTGTTGCGGCTCGCCGGCGAACTCGCTCTCTCGGCGCTCAATCGCGCGGAAGTGCGCCGGCACGCGGAGGCCCCGCCCCCGGCTGCGGCGGCGATCATGGATTTGGAAACCTATCGGAAGTCGGTGGCCTACACCTTGGCGAAATCGCGCTTTGGGGGAATCACCGGGATTTTTGACACAGGGGTGACCGCGTTGGTGCTGTTTAGCGGGGTGCTGCCGTGGTTGTTCGTCCGCGTGGCTGGTTGGGGCGCGGAGCAGGCTGTCTGGAGCCACGCGGTGTTCGTCTTGCTGGCCATGCTGCTGCTGTCGGTGCCCTCGCTGCCGTTTGAGTGGTGGGAGCAGTTCCGCCTCGAGGAAAAATTTGGGTTTAACAAGAGTACGGTGGGACTTTGGGTGATGGACAAAATCAAGGGCACGGTGCTGATGTTCGCGATCGGGTTTCCGCTGCTCTGGGCCTTGCTGTCGTTGGTGACGTGGACCGGCCCTTCGTGGTGGCTCTGGGGCTTCGGCTTAATGTTTGGTTTTCAGCTGCTGATGCTCGTGTTGTATCCTAAGTTAATCTTGCCGCTGTTTAACAAGCTCACCCCGCTGCCGGAGGGCGAGTTGCGCGGGCGGCTCTTGGCGCTCGGCGATCGCACGGGATTTCGGGCGTCGACGATTGAGGTCATCGACGGATCGAAGCGTTCGGGCCATTCCAACGCCTACTTCACTGGTTTCGGGCGGTTTCGGCGGATCGTTCTCTTCGACACGCTCATCGCGCAGCTGACGGCGGAAGAACTTGAAGCCGTGTTGGCGCATGAGATCGGGCACTATCGCCGCGGACACATTCCGAAGATGATCGCGATGTCGGCGGTCATGATGTTCGGCGGTTTTGGGGTCATCGCTTGGCTCGCGCGGAGTTCGTGGTTTAACCCGTCGTTCGGGTTTCCGGCGGGCGAGCTCGCTCCTTCCTTTCTGCTCTTCGGACTCTTGAGCGGCCTCGTGACCTTCTGGTTTTCACCGCTCATGAACGCGCTTTCCCGGAAGCACGAGTACGAAGCGGATGCGTTTGCCAGCCAAGCCGTCGGCGGGCCGGCGGCGATGGTCGGCGCGCTGCGCAAACTGGCGCAGAAAAATTTGAGCAACCTGACCCCACATCCCTGGTTCAGCGCCTTCCACTACTCTCACCCGACGTTGGTCGAACGCGAAGGCGCGCTGGCCAAGCTCTGACCCGCCGTTTCGGGGAGCCAATGAAGCCACGAGGGATGAGGCGCCTTGGTTGGGTTGGATGGCTTCTTAGCGGATTTTTTTTTGGGGCGCGGTTGCAGGCTGAAGTGCTGACGATTGCCACCTACAATATCGAAAATTACGTCTCGTCCAACCGGATGACGGAGGCGGGCTATCGCAAAGATTATCCGAAGCCGGAGCCGGAAAAACGCGCTTTGCGCACCGTGATTCACGCACTCCATGCCGATGTGCTCGTGCTCCAGGAAATGGGGCCGCGTGCTTACCTCGACGAACTCCAGCGAGATTTGAAGGCCGAGGGGCTCGACTACCCGCACCTGGCGCTCGCGGAGGCGGCCGACGCTGATCGCCATGTGGCGCTGCTTTCTCGACGTCCGCTCAAGGCGGTGGCCACGCATGCCGACCTGGAGTTTACCTACTTCGGAGCGAAGGAACGGGTTAAGCGCGGGCTGCTCGAAGTGACCATCACGACCGTCGACGGCGACGTGACCATTTTTGGCGTGCATCTGAAAAGCCGATATACGGACCGTCCCGACGATGTGCTCTCAACCCTTCGGCGCACAGGGGAAGCGACAGCCGTGCGGGACCGGGTGCTCACGCGTTTTCCGGCACCGGCGAAGGCGCGTTTTGTGATTCTCGGGGACTGCAATGACGGCAAAGCGAGTAAGCCGCTCGAACGGCTCCACGTCCGTGGAAAGACGATCATCGCCGAGCTCCTGCCGGCAGCTGATTCGCGGGGCGAAACCTGGACCCACGCCTTTCGTCGGGATGATACCTATACGAGAGTTGACCATGTACTCGTCTCGCCGGGTCTGCGAGCTACGGTGCAAGGCGGCGTGGCGAAAATTTTTGACGGCGACGGGGTGCGGACGGCCAGTGACCACCGGCCGGTGACGGTGACGCTGCTGTTGGGGCAAAAAAAATAGGGCAGGTCTGGCGACCTGCCCCACGGAACGGAGTGCGCTGATGGACGTTCTTATCGCGCCGTGACGTTCACCGCCACGTTGACCTCGCCAGAACCAAAGCCTTTGAGAAACAGACTGCCATTGCCGGGCTTGCCGCCTTCGACGGTCACGGTGACGCTGGTTTGGCCCTGAGCAATAATCACCTCAGGCATGATGATGCTGTCCGGCACGTTGGTCTGAATATCGAGCAAGGTGCCGCCGGGAGGGGCGGCGTTCGGTATGCTAAACGTCAGGGTTTGCTTGGCGCCGGTCTGAAGCGTGAGCGTAGACGGAGCGACCGAAACACTGCTCGCATCGATGCGGAAGGAACCGATCGGTGAATTGCCGGCGGCGCTATTGAGCGTGATTTGATAATTTCGCCCGCTTTCCAGCGGCGGAACGAAAAAGCTGAGGGCGTTGGGGGATTCGCAAACCGTGCGGGCCGGCGAGCCGTTGAAGTTGACCGTATCCTGAGCGGTGAAGCCCCGACCCAGCACACTGACGCGGGAGCCGACGGGGCCACGGTTAACTTCCAGCGAGAGGACGTAGCGACGGACGATCTTCGTGCGAGTGAGGTCCGAGTAGACCTCGGAGGAGGTCTTCAGGTTGTTCCCCTCGACGAGGTAGTTCACGAGGAAATAATAGGCCAGCTCGTCACGGCCAGAGGGCACTTGATATTCGAATTCGTAAATGCCTTCGCCAATCGGGCTTTTTTTCATGTCGAAACTCTTGCCGTCGACGATCACGTGAGGCGCGACGGAGGCCAGAGGGACGGTATTCGTCCGCGGCGTCACCCGCAGGGTGAACGTGTAGATTTGCGACGGATTTTCCGGCATCGATCCGGGCGTCAGGTTCGTCAGCGTGACGGTATCGCAGCCCGCAAGGAGCGCGAGCGCAGCGGTGGCGGCGAGCCAGGCGAGGATTTTTCTCGCGAGAGAAATTCGGTTGGTGTGCATTAGGTTCTAGAGTGAAAAAATCCTGGCGAATTAAAACGCGTTACTAATGAGCGGCCTCGCCCCAGCGCAAGCCAAAGCTTCCGCAGCGCACGCCCCGCTGGGCTTTTACGTGCATGTGCCGTTCTGTGCCTCGACGTGTGATTTTTGTGCGTTCTACCAGACGCAACCGACCGCCGGCGGGATTGAGCGGTTCTTGGACTGCGTCGCGGATGAGGCCGCGCTGGTGGAATGGATACGTCCCGTCACGACCGTTTTTTGGGGTGGTGGGACCCCGGGTTTATTGGCGGCGCGAGATCTAGAGAAGTTGTGTGGAATCGTCCTGGCGCGGTGTGGTGGTGCGCCGCTGGAGTGGACGGTCGAGCTCGCCCCGGGTTCGGTCACCGACGAGCGCCTGACGGTGCTGCGGGCGGCGGGGGTGACCCGCGTGTCGATGGGGGTGCAGAGTTTTCAGCCGGCGCTCCTTGATGCCCTCGGGCGCCAGCATTCCGTCCAGCAGATCGACCGGGCCTACGACCGCGTGCGCGCGGCCGGGTTTCCCAGTGTGAACCTTGATCTCATGTTCGCGTTGCCCGGGCAGACTGCCGCGGAGTGGGCGGCGGACGTGCGGGAGGCGGTTTCGCGGGCGCCTGATCATCTTTCGACGTATTGTCTGACCTTTGAGGAGGATACCAAGCTTTGGGTTAAGCTGTCGCAAGGTCGGGTAAAATTGGATCTGGATCATGAAGTGCGGCTCTACGAGCAGACTTGGGCGCAGCTCGCGACGGCTGGCTACGCCCAGTATGAGGTTTCCAACTTCGCGCGCCCGGGCCAAGCCTGCCTCCATAATCTGAACACGTGGCACATGAACGAGTGGGTTGGCCTCGGACCATCCGCCGCGTCGCAACACGGTGGTTGGCGGGGGGCCAATATCGCTGATTTGGAAAAATGGCAGACGCATGTCGCCCGCGGTACGAGGGTGACGGAGGACCGCGTCGCGCTGACGCCGGCGTTACTCGCCGAAGACGCTTTGATTTTTGGTCTGCGGATGAACGCCGGGGTGGATGTCGCGCGCTGGCGCGCGCGCTGCCCAGACGCACCGTGGGCAGCGGTCGATGAACTGCTGAGCCGATTGGGGGAGGAACAGTTGGCTACTCGGGCTGGTGCGGTCGTCCGCCTGACAGATCGCGGACGATTGCTCGCCGACGCAGTTGGGGCGGAGATGATGAACGCGTTTGAGACGGAGGAGTCGGTTGGATGAAAACTCCTTTGCTGCTCTGCGCATGCGCCCCACTGAGCGTCGCAGACGGCGCGACCGGGATTATCTGGATGGAGTCAATCAAACCATGATCAAATCGACCCTCAGTCTGTTCGGTCTGCTGCTCGCGTTCGCGGGCTGTCAGGCGCCCGCCTCTGCGGACTACACGCCGACCGTGGCGCGGTTTTTCCTCGAGGAGGCCGATGCACGCACCGTCAGTGCCACGTTACCCCAGAGTGGCGTGCGCGTCATGATCGGGCCCAAGCCCGTGCTCACCGAGGGCGATATTGTGAACGTCGAGTTAATGCAGGTGGAACTGGGGAAATGCCTGATGTTTCAGCTCACCCCGGCGGCCGCGCGCGACCTCTACCGTGTCAGTGGCTCGAACCAAGGCCGGCGTCTGGTGCTGTTTCTCAACGATGTCGCTCTGGGCGCGCGGCGGATGGAAGGTCCGCTGGCCGAGGGCCGGGTGTTTGTTTTCGTCGAAGTGGCGGACACGGCGCTGCCGACTCTGGTGGAAAACATCAAGAAGACCACGGCAGCCGTGCAGCGCGCGATGGCGCGCAAATGATGAGGACGGCCCTAGTATTTGCCGTTGCGGTTGCGTGCGGCGGGGCTCTGCCGGCGGCGGAGCGCTTGGACCTGGCGTGGCCGACCCCCAACCCGGCGTGGGCGGAAGGGAAAACCATCGGGGACTTTGTGCAGCACGCAGGTTCGGGTGATCCCGTGTCGGGGACGTTTGGCGGCGTGCGCAACGGCGGCGTGCAATTTCATGAGGGGCTCGACATCAGCGCCCTCACCCGGGACCGCCGCGGCGAACCCGTGGACAATGTCATGGCCGCGATGGCGGGCGTCGTCCGCCACATCAGTGCGAACCCCGGGGGCAGCAACTACGGTCGCTACGTTGTCTTGGAGCACCCGGAGGTGTCGCCGCCGGTCTACACGCTCTATGCCCATTTGGCGCGGATTGCTCCGGGCTTGAGCGTCGGGAGCCGCGTCAACCGCAGCCAGGCGCTCGGCACAATGGGGCACAGTTCCGGGGCGACGCCGATCCCGCTCAGTCGGTCTCATGTCCATTTTGAAATGGGCGTCATGGTGACGAACGATTTTCAGTCTTGGTATGCGCGAAAGCAGTTTGGCAGCCGCAATGACCACGGCGCCTGGAATGGGATGAACCTCATGGGCATCGATCCGCTCGATTTTTTTAATCTATGGCGCCTGCGGAAAATCAACAGCGTGCAGGACTATTTTTCGAAAATGGAGACGGCTGTGCGGGTGCGGATCGCGACGAGACGCACGCCAGACTTTGTCCTGCGCTATCCGACGCTCGTTACGAAGCCACTCCCGATGGGGCCGGTGGCCGGGTGGGAGATTCAATTCAACTGGACAGGGGTTCCGTTTGCGTGGACGCCACTCAATGCGGCGGAGGTGGTCGCTCTGCCGTATGAGCAACCGCGTCTGACGGAAGTGAACGCCGAACTGGAGAAACGACAGCGCAGCCGATCGCTAGCGGTGAATCGACGGGGAGCCCTGGTCGTCGGCAAGGATCTTGAGCCGGTGCTGTCGCAGCTCTTTGGGCTGAGGTAGTGCTCGGTGGTGAGGCAGGGAGCGGCGAGATTGCCGACCCGCCCCATCCGCAGGCCCCTCGTGGGTCCCTCGCCGGACGACTGGGCTCCGACGGATGTTTGGCCGATTTTACCTCTGAAAAGAGCTGGTGCGAGTGCCCGGAGTCGAACCGGGATCAATGGCTTCGGAGGCCACTACACTATCCATTGTGCTACACTCGCGTGAGCTGCTGAAAAATTCGCGGTGCGACCGCAGGGTGTCGAGAGTAAAGACATTCCGGCGCCACCCGGTTTCTCCGCGCTTCAGGCCGTTTTTTTGTTTTCCCGCCAGGCACGCCAGCCTTCGACCACCATGGGCAGCACGGACAAGAAGATGATGCCGAGGATGACGAGCTTAAAGTTTTTCTGGACTAGCGGGTGGTTACCGAAGGCATAACCCGCGTAAGTAAGTGAATAAATCCAAAGGAATCCACCGATGACGTTATAGGCGAGAAACTGACGGTAGTTCATCTGGCCGACGCCGGCCACGAACGGCACAAATGTGCGCACGATGGGGGCGAAGCGCGCGAGGATAATTGCCCGGCCGCCGTATTTTTCAAAAAAAACATGGGCACGTTCCAAGTTTTTCTTGCGAAAGAAAAACGAATCTTCGCGTTTGAAGACCGCCGGACCGAGCTTTCCGCCGATCCAGTAGTTAAGCGTGTCGCCGATGACGGCGGCGATGAAGAGGAGAAGGGCCATCAGATGGACATTTAAGCCGGAGTCGGCGCGGGCGCAGAGCGTGCCGGTGGCAAACAGGAGCGAATCCCCGGGCAAAAAAGGCGTTACCACGAGGCCCGTTTCCGCAAAGATAATCAGAAAAAGGACGGCGTAAGTCCACACGCCGTAGTCGCGGGTGATCTCCACCAAGTGAACATCGATATGAAGGATGAAATCGATGAGTGTCTTCGTGAGGTCGATCATGTCAGCGAGATGGAAGGGCGAGGAAAACGCGGAAGTTGGCTACAAAAAAGGCAGGCAGCGGATAACTGCCTGCCAAAAAAGGAGAGAGGGACGAATTAGACGTCAGGCTTGGTCTTGCGGAGACCCTGCACGCGGTCGCCAGCTTTCCATTGACCACGTTTCTTCAAGATGTCGACGCGCTCGAAGCGTTTCAAGACGTTGCGTTTGACGACGAGACCGGAGGCGCCTTGGAGGCTTTTGTGCTGGGACATGGGAGTTAAAGTGATGGTTCGGACGAGTGAAAGGGCGCAAACGTGGAGTTCGCCTCTGCCCATGACAAGTATTTTTCTCCCCCGTGTCCGGCTCGCCCCCCGCCGATTCACCAAGAAAAGCGTTTGGCGGTGAGGGCGCGGATCGCGGGGCGGTCGTGCCCGGCGGCGAAGTGGCCCAGGTGGTCGGTGGTGGTGAGGTGGCACCCGTTGGGCTGTTGCTGGCACCATTGGATGCACCGGCTGTTGGCCCAACGGGTGAAGGCGCCGTGCAGGTGCACGGCGTGGCGTTCGCGCGGGCGGCAGCGGTCGTCGGGCGGCTCGATGTTCCTCGCCGAAGCCCTGAAGGAGAACCGGGGTGAGTCGAGGGCGCTGGCGGGGTCTGCGTGGTGGGCACGAGGATTGACCGCCGGGTCCAGCGTGGGGCAGGGTGGGGCGCTCCGATGCCCGAACACTTCCAGCTTCTCAAAACCGACACAGTTACGGCGGCCCGGCGCGCGCGGCTCCGCACGCGTCATGGCATGATCGAGACGCCGATTTTTATGCCGGTGGGCACGCAGGGCACGGTGAAGTCGCTCACCCCGGCGCATCTCAAGGAGATCGGCGCGCAGATCATTCTCGGGAACACGTATCATCTCAATCTGCGGCCCGGCAGCGAACTGGTGCGCGATCTCGGCGGGTTGCACAAATTTATGGACTGGGACGGGCCGATCCTGACGGACAGCGGCGGCTTCCAAGTGTTTTCGTTGGCGAAGCTCCGCGACATTCGCGATGATGGCGTGGCGTTTCAATCACACCTCGACGGGAAGAAACTGTTCCTCGGTCCGAAGGAGGTCATGGGGATCCAGCAGAATCTCGGCAGCGACATCGCGATGGTGATCGATGAGTGTCCGCCGTGGCCGTGCGAGCGGGACGATTGCGCGAAGGCGGTCGCGCGCAGCTACAAGTGGGCGGGGCAGTGTAAGCAGATCGCCACTGACAGTGGGTTTCTCGCGAATGGGCACCATGTGTTTGCCATCGTGCAGGGCTCGACGTTCGACGATCTGCGGCGCGAGGCGGCGGAGTCGCTGGCAGCGTTGGATTTTCCCGGCTACGCCGTGGGCGGGGTGAGCGTGGGCGAGCCGGAGCCGGAGATGTTGAAACAAGTGGGCGCGACGACGCCGTTTATGCCAGTGGACAAGCCGCGCTACACGATGGGCCTCGGCACGCCGCCGCAGCTCCTGAAGATGGTGGCGCTGGGGGTGGACATGTTTGACTGCGTGCTGCCGAGCCGCGTCGCGCGCAACGGCCTCGTCTTCACGCCCGACGGGCCGATGAATTTGCGCAACGAAAAGCACCGCACCGACGCTAAACCGATTGTCGAAAGCGGCGAGGGCTCGGGCAATTACACGGCGCGTTTCTCGCGAGCCTATCTGCGGCACCTGACGGTCGCGGGAGAGATTTTGAGCTGCACGCTGCTGACGCTCCACAATCTCAGTTTCTACCTCGACCTGATGGCGTCTGCTCGAGCGCACATTGAAGCCGGCGACTACGGCCCGTGGCACCGCGCGTGGATCGAACGTTACGAAACGGGAGCGGCGGCGCGGCTGGCGAACCCTCTGAATTGATCCGAAGCCGGATTTTCTGGGGGCTCGAATCCGGTTTTTTTAGCTGGGTCACGGCCCACGGCGTCGCCCCGTGCGTCGGCCTCGCTCGCACGTCTTGACCGCCGCCGCTGGGGTCATGACGTATTGATCATGCCCACCCTCACCTTCAAAGTCTCGCCTGCGGAAGCGCGCGCGATTCGCGGCAAAGCCCGCGCCGAGCGTGGCACCGTCTCCGCCTTCCTGCGCACCCGGGCGCTCGATGCGCCACCCGCCCCGCGGAAAATCATCATCAAAAAACATCCGGGCTCCGGGCTGCTCTAGGGTGTCGGCGGCGTCGGCGGCCCGATGGTGGCACGCGAACAAATCAAAGCGGCGCCCGCCGATTTCCCCTAAAATACCTCCGCGACGTGAATGCGCTGCTCGCGTGGCGGCATTTTGGCTCCATGGACCACGCGGCTTTCCACGCATGGGCGGCGCAGGAAAAGTCTGGTGCGCGCGCGACCTGCGCCCACTCCGAACTCGGCTTCCTGCGGGGGGCGATCCAAGGGTTCAGATATCCGGCCGAGGCCGCGGGAACAGCCCTTGCTGAAATCAAGCGGGATGTCGGCGGATTCGTCTCCGCCTCGCCCTCGCCCAAACTCCCGCGGTGGTGCCGGAAAGGCGCGCAGATCGCGGCCTCACCCTCGCGACCTTTGATACCGGCATACCCGGCGCGATTGACCCCGTTGGCTTGATCCGGACGGAAGATGGCTCAGGGGTTACCCTTAGTTATGAGCAAATTTTTTGGAACTGTTTTCTGTTGATCAAACGGGAAAGCCGGTGGCAATCGAGGTGTATGTCCCCATCCGGAGTCAGCGCTGCTATGCGGAAAGTCGGTCCCTTTGCCTTCGCTTGCCTTGGGTTCTTGGTGCTTGCCCGGATTGGAGCGCTGGCCGGGCTCACGGGGAAAACCGGGTATCCTTTTTGGGTCGCCAGCGGGTTCGGTCTCGCCCTGGCGTTGAGCGGCCGGCGCGCCGATCTGCTGGGTTTGGCCTGCGGGTCTTTCCTCGCGGCGCAGTGGGCGCTGGATACGCCGCTAGCTTTGGTTGTCGCGTTGAGTGATACCGCGTCGGCCTGGTTGGCGGCGTGGCTTTACCGGCGGATCTACAGTTCGTGGCCGTGGCTCGGCATCTTGCGCGAGAGTTTGGCTATTTCTGCGCCGGCCGTGATCGTGGCACTGTTGTCGTCTTGGACCGCGGCCAACGTACTTGTTTGGTCATACGCGTTGCCGGACAGTATCGCAGGTGAAATACGTTTAACGTGGTTTTTGGCCGACTCCCTGGGCGTGATCATTGCGGCGCCGGTTTTCATCCTGGTTCTCGAATGGGTCCGGCGCCCCGTGTGGCCGTCAGGAAGGAGTAGCTTGGGGCTGTTGGGGATGTTGCTGCTGACGGCCGTGGTCGCACTCGTCATCGTCATGTGGCCGGAGAGAAAAGGTTTCGTATTTCTCTTTTTCTGGGTCCCGCTCGTCGCGGGGTATTGGTCCGGGGTCCGGATGGGCACGCTGTCCGTCTTTTTTTCCGTGGCGGCGCTGATCTTTATTGTCGCGCGACATGACGTCTCGCTGGTCAATGCCGGTGCCGAGACGAACCGCCTGGTCCTGGCGATGTTTATCGGGGGACTTGGGGTGTCTTGGTTGGTGGTGGCAGCCGATGCGGTCGAAAAACTCCGGGGCCTGCCTTTAGCTATTTACCTAGGTGCGGGGTTAGTCGGTGCACGGGTATTTGGGATAATCGAATGGACGGAACGGGAGCGGCAGAATCTGCAGCTGGAGCAGGTGGTCGTGGCGGGAACTAATTTGGCCAACGCGCATGCGAATAATTTCCTGGAGGCGCTGCGCCCCACCGCTTACGTACTGCGGGAGAACCCGCAGATAAGCTCCGCCAAGTGGAAGGACTATGTCGAGGGGATGAAACTCACGGGCCACTACAAAGGCCTGGACGGCCTGGGTGTCATTTACCCGGTGGCCCCGGAAAAGCTCGCGGAATTCCGGTCGCAGAGTCGCGCGCGGGGGATTCAGGTGGACGAGCGGGATGATCTGACGGGGCGGATTGCACCCAGCGGTGGGGCCGAGCACAAGATCCTCGCCCTGTGTAATGGGAACACCGGCGATCGGCCGACCGGGCTGGATCTGGCGGATTTCGCGCCGCAGTGCGCGGCGGCGGAAACGGCGCGGGATTCGGGGCAGCCCATCTTGGTGGCAGCACTGCCGGTGCGTGGCGGCCCGGGGACGCTGCCGAAGCGGAGACCAAGTATGCTGCTGCTGTGGCCGGTTTATGAGACCCGCGCTGCGGTCACGACGGTCGAAGCGCGCCGCCAGGCGTTCGTGTGCTGGCTAACGGCCGATTTTGACCTGTCTGGAGTGGAGGAGAATATCCTCAAAAAAATCGCACAACCGACGGAATTGGCGGTTTATCTCGGCACGCAAATAAGACCCGAAGCCCGGGTTTTTTCGCATGTCGTGGAGAAGGTCAGCGAGACCTCCCTCATCCGCTCCCAGACGAGTACCCTGGTCGTCTTGAACCGCATCTTTATCTTGGTTTGGGGGTGTGTGCTCGAGGACGACGCACGCAGGCACCTGCAGCCGATGGCCGGCTCTCTTATGATCGTCTTCGCGGGGGCTTTTCTGAGCTCATTGGTGCTCAGTCTTCGCACCACCGCGCACAAGGTGGAGCGCGAGGTCGTGGTTCGGACCCGGGAGCTGCAGTTAGCCAATTTGGCCCTCATCCAACAGCGAGCCCAAGTCCTAAAACTCGACCAAATCGCGAGGGAGGCGAAAACCCCCATGTTCCTGACCGGAGGCGATCTAAAGATAGAATGGGTCAATCAAAGCTTCTCCGATTTTTACGGCTACACGATCGATGAGGTTTTTGGTAAGCGGATAAGAGAAATTGTCGGACCGGGCAGCGACCGTGACGCTTTTGATCTCCAGTGGGAGACTTTCAACGAGACGAAAGAGCCTGTGACCTTCGAAATTTTGCACACGACCAAGTCGGGTGGTAAAGTGTGGGTGTCGAACTCGATCCGACCTATTTTGGGCCCTCACGGCGAGATCGAGCGCATCATCGGAGTCATCACCGATTTGACGGCAGCGAAAGACTATCAGCATCGCCTGGAAGCGGCCACGGCGAAAGCAGAGCAAGCCAACCAAGCGAAAAGCAATCTGCTCGCCAACGTCAGCCACGAGCTTCGCACGCCGCTGAACGTGATCATGGGAAACCTGCAATTGTTGCAGGCGGGGAAATTTGGCCGGGTCGAGGAAGGGCTGCGGGCGCCATTGCAGAGCGTGGCGGCAAGCAGCCAGTACCTGCTGAACTTGATCAATGATCTGTTGGACGTGAGCAAGGCGTCGGCGGGTATGTTCACGCTGGAAAAAGGCCCGGTAGACGTCACGCGCTTGGTGGAAAGTGTGGTCGATTTCATGCGGGTTTCGGCCGAGGCCAAAAAAATAAACCTCACCGTGGAGCTCCAGCACCGGACCGTTCTCATCGCAGGGGATGAGCTGCGCCTGAAGCAGATTGTGATCAATCTCCTCAGCAATGCGGTGAAGTTCACCTCCGCAGGTGGCACGGTCACCGTGCGGGTCGAGGAGACCGCGCAACCGCCGGAATTGCAGATTCACGTGAGCGACACCGGAAGCGGTATTCACCGCGACGATCACGAACGCATATTTTTGGAGTTCGAGCAGGGCGAACACGTCGGCCCCAGCGGTGGCACGGGCCTCGGTTTGCCGATTGCCCGTCGGCTCGCGAAGATGCACGAGGGCGATTTGACGGTGGTCAGCGCGCCTGGTCGTGGCAGCACCTTTACCTTTCGCCTGCCGATCTGCCGCCCTTCCGCCCCGCCACCGCCGCCCGCCGATTCGCCGCCCGCCGATCCCGAGTTGCCCGGCGCGCGGTCGGTGCCGTCCGGTGCGCTCATCCTGGCGGTGGATGATTACGAGGTAAATCTGGAGATCCTGTGCATGTATCTGAAAGGCGAAGGCTACCGGGTGCTCCAAGCCACGAGGGGCGAAGCCGCGATCGCCCAAGCGCAGGAGCACCTTCCTAATCTGATATTGATGGACGTAAAAATGCCCGGCATCGACGGCCTCGAAGCCATCCGACTGCTCAAAGCAGATCCCAAGACCCGCGACATTCCGGTCATCTCGCTCACCGCCTTCGCCGCCGAGTCTGATACGAAGCGGTGCTTCGAAGCCGGTGCCGCCGACTACCTCTCGAAGCCGATCGATTTTGCCGAACTTGGCCGGAAGCTCACCCGCCACCTTACATCGCGTGCATAAACACGGGAGCGCGCCTTTCGCTCCGGCGATCCACCCGAGGTCGGGGTCGAGACCACTAATAGGAAATCGGATTTGCCATGGGCTGACGGCCACCGGGTAAGGCCAACGTCCTTTGAACTCTGGACTATTCGGTAGCCGCGAGCGCCAGCGAGTGGACGGATCACCACTCGCTGGCGCTCGCGGCTACCCGGCAAATCAATGTCTGAATCATTTGGGCGATTGATACTAGCCCGCAGACTTCCGTGTCGGTGGGGCTCGGCGACCCGCCCGCCAGACCGGCAGGAGGTCACGCCTGCCGCTCCACCGACCTGACGAGCTCAGCGATCTTCCAGGGTTGCAGGGGAACCGGAGGAAATCGGTGCTTTGGTTTTCCCCCTTGGCAACAGCCGGAGTGCCGCGATCGACGTGGGCGCGGGTGGTTGATGTTGTCCCGTGCGGCCCGACGTGATCGTGCGTGCGTGCGGGCCGGCCTGTCCTTGCCTTTGGCCGGTGCGGTGGCGTTGATCGTCCCTCTCACTCTTCGCGCCCCTCATGAAATTATCCCTCGCCCTGTTCGCTGGCCTCTTTGTCGTACCGGTGGTTTCCGCAGCCCCGCCCAACATTATTGTCATCCTCGCCGACGATCTCGGTTACTCGGATCTCGGCTGTTATGGCGGCGAGATTGCGACGCCGAATCTCGATGCGCTCGCGGCGGGCGGGTTGCGGTTCACGCAGGCTTACAACACGGCGCGGTGCTGGCCGTCGCGCGCGGCGGTGATGACCGGCTACTACGCGCAGCAAGTGCGGCGCGACGTCGTGCCGGGGATTGCGAGCGGCGGCGGGAATCGTGGCATCCGTCCGGTGTGGGCGCCGCTGCTGACCGAGTTTTTGCGCACGGCGGGTTACCGGAATTATCACGCGGGGAAGTGGCACATCGACGGTCGCCCGTTGGGTAATGCCTTTGACCACAGTTTCGAAATCGGCGGCGGCCAGAGCAATTTTTTCAAAGCGCCCGGCAATACCGACGACGGCGTGCCGAACGTGCAGACCCCCGACTACTACGTCACGACCGCCACGGCCGACTACTCCGTGAAATATCTGCGGGAGCACGCGGCGAAGTTCGGTGCGCAGCCATTTTTCCACTACCTGTGTTTCACCGCACCGCATTTTCCCCTGCACGCGCCGGCGGCCGACATCGCGAAATATCGCGACACCTACGGCAAAGGTTGGAACGTGATCGCCGAGGCGCGTTACGCGCGGCAGAAAAAAATCGGCCTCGTCACGCACGCGCTCCCCGCGATGGAGCGTGAGGTTGGGCCGCCGTATGCGTTTCCTGATGACGTCGTGAAACTCGGACCCGACGAGGTGAATCGCCCGGTGCCGTGGAGCGAGCTGACGGGTGCGCAGCAAGTGTTTCAGGCGGCCAAGATGGCGATCCACGCCGCGATGGTTGATCGCATGGACCAAGAAATTGGCCGCGTGGTTGCGCAGCTCAAAGTGATGGGCGCCTATGAAAATACGCTGATTCTGTTCGCCTCCGACAACGGCGCGAGTGCCGAGATGATGGTGCGCGGCGACGGCCACGATCCGGCGGTGCCGATGGGGTCGGCCAACTCCTTTTTGTGCATCGGGCCGGGTTGGTCGAGCGCGGCGAACACGCCGTTTCGGCGTCACAAAACGTGGGTGCACGAGGGCGGCATTGCGACGCCGCTGATCGCGCACTGGCCCGCCGGCATCGCCGCGCGCGGGGAGTTGCGCCGCAGCCCGACCCACCTGATCGATTTCATGCCCACGGTGGTGGAGCTCGCCGGTGCGAAAATCCCGACCGAGATCAAAGGCTTTCCCGTGCCGCCGTCCCCGGGGCGGAGTTTTGCGGCAGCGCTTAAGCAGGACGTCCCCGTCGCCCATGATTTTCTTTGGTGGGAACACGAGGGAAACCGCGCGATTCGCGCCGGTGACTGGAAACTCGTGACGGTCAAGCAGGGCGAATGGGAGCTCTACAACCTCGCGCGCGATCGCGGCGAGTCGGAAAATCTCGCGGCGAAAAATCCCGCCAAAGTGCGCGAATTGGCAGCGCTCTGGACCGAGCACCTCGGAGCGACGGTGCAGCTCGCGCTGTCGGCGCCCGCCCAGGAAATGCCGTCGCCCGCGGTGAAAAAAGCGAAACGTGCGAAGCCGGAGTAAGCCGCGAGTGTTCGCCGAGAAATACCCGCAGGGATCTCGTCCTCGCGGGTCGGGAAACGCGCAACGGGGTCGTGTGTTTTAATCGGCCGTCGGGTGGATTCGGCGCAGGCGTGTCCGTCGATCAACAGGGGCCCGGCAGTTGAGCCGCCAATCCGCGCTAGTGCTCGCTCATCCAAAACACGCGCGACGGGTTCGCGCTTGGTCGATCTGGCGAACCACGCACGCACTCCCCGGCTCGTGCTTTCAGAAAATCGGCGCAGATTCGCGGTTCCACGCTCAGGGGCGCTTTATGAGATGCAGTCGGAACACGTGAGTGCGGTCAAAACACGCCAAGCCTTGACTATTACAAACGCAAAGCCGTTCCAGCAGGGATTCCGCCGAACCGGGTTGGGGGTGGCGGTTAATGAAAAGCGCTGATGATCGGCCGCAGAGGTTGAGCGCGTAGGATGCGGGGGGGCGGTTAGCTGGTTGCTGGCGCACGCAACCGTCGCCGCCCGAGTGCGGCATCGCCGCGTAGCGTGGATTTGAGCCGGCGGAAACCCGTAGCGGTCGCTGCGAGCGCCTAGCGGTTTTGGCGCGGGTGACTCGGCCCCGACGTTCGGCCGTTGCGCGCCCGGCAAGATCTGCCGGTGCCGGCGCCACGCCGGTCGGAAAAGTTTTCCGCAAGATTTTGAAAAAGTTTAGTCGGTTTCAAAACAATGACTTAAGCGCGCAGTGGGCGCGGCGGCACACGGTTGGCTTAAGGGATTCCGACCATGAATATCGGACTCTACCAAAGTGCCTCTGCTCTCTCCGCCTTGGAGCGTTGGCAGGACACGGTGTCCCAGAACATCACGTCGAGCCAGACTTCAGGTTATCGGAAGCGCACCATCAATTTTTCCGCCGTGGCCGCCGGTGAGTTGCAGGCCGACCCCAAGGGCCGCATCGGCCACGGGGGCAGTATGCCGATGCTTTTTCCAAAAGTTGAGGGCGGCATCAATTTTACCCCCGGAGAGACGCAGCCCACGCGGCGCGACCTCGATGCCTCCATTCAAGGCGATGGTTTCTTTGAGATTCAACGTCCGGACGGTTCCAAAGTTTACACCCGCAGCGGCGAGTTTCGTATGCGGCCGGACCGCACCCTCGTCACGTCCAGTGGCGATGAAGTCATGAACAGCACCGGCTCGTCGATTCTCCTCCTGCCGGGCGGCGGCAAGGTCGGCATCAATCAGGATGGCACGATTGTCCAGGGCTCTAGCGCGCTCGGGAAATTTTCCATTCAGAAATTTTCCGATAACTCCCGGCTCATTCCCATCGCCGGGGGGTTCTTCACCGCCCCGCCGGAAATGAAACCCGAACGCGTGGATGCCCCCGATCTCCTCCAGGGTTATCTGGAAGGCAGCAACGTCGCGCCGCTGCGCGAAATGGTCGACTTGGTCCTCATTTCCCGCGCCTACGAAGCCAACCAGAAGATCATCACCACGATCGATGATCAGATGAACAAGGCGCTCCAAGCCCTCGGTTGAACCCGAATCCACCCATGAATTCCCCAGAGAGACAACCGCTAGAATCACGACTGCATGGCCGAGCGCGCGATGGGGGCGCGCCGGCCTCTTTTGTCGCTCCTCGCTGCGTCTCCGCGTTCACCGCGATCCTCGTTCGACTCCCCCTCGCCACATGAACCTTTCACTTTACTCCGCCGCCACCGGGATGGAGGCCCAACAGCTGAATCTGAATACGATCGCGAACAATCTCGCGAACGTGAACACGCCCGGTTTCAAGCGGAGCAAGATTGAGTTTCAGGATCTTCTTTATCAGAAGCCCGCGCGCGCCTCCGGCACCGACTCGGGCGGCGGCAATCTTGTCCCCACCGGCGTTGAAGTCGGCAACGGCGCGCGCGTCGCCGCGACTTCAAAAGTGTTTACGCAGGGCCAACTCCACCAGACCGGCGAAAAACTCGACGTCGCCATCCAAGGCGATGGTTTCTTCGAGGTGCAGCGGCCCGATGGCACGATTGGTTTCACGCGCGACGGCTCCTTCAAACTTAACGCTCAGGGCCAGGTCGTCACCGTCGACGGTCTTCCGCTGCGCAGCGGCTTTCAGCCCATCCCGCCCGGGGCCAGTTCGGTGGCCGTCGCGGAAAACGGGCAGGTGACAGTGCAGAGCTCAAACGGGTCACAGACGTTTCGCCTTACGCTCGCCCGCTTCGCCAACCCCGCCGGCCTCCGCAGTCTCGGCGGAAACCTTTACGAAGAAACCGCCGCCAGCGGCACCCCCGAACTTGGCCAGCCCGGCGAACAGGGTTTCGGCAGCACTATCCAAGGCTATATCGAGTCCTCCAACGTCAACATCGTCGAGGAGATGGTGAACCTCATTGTCGCCCAACGCGCCTACGAGATTAACAGCAAGTCCATCCAGACCTCGGACGAAATGCTCCAGAACGTCGCCGCGATGAAACGTTGATCACGATGCGTACGCTGCAAAAAATTCTCCGCTTGGTCCTTGCCGTGCTCGTGCTCGGCGCCGGTGCGGTCTGCGCCGCCGAAGCCTCTGCCTCGACTGCGCTCACTGCGGACAAACTCGTCGCCGCGGTTGGGCGCGAGCTCACCGCTCACTTTAATCTGGAGGGCGATCTGCAGCTCGAACTCCTGCGTCCGTGGACCCCGCCGAGCCGCGCCGCCGCCGCGTGGACCGTCACCGTCGTTGAGTTTCCGTCCGCTGCTTCGTCGGCGCTGCTCGTCCGCGTTCGGTTGTTCGCCGATGGCCAGCCCGTCGCCGCCCCCTCCGATGGCGCACTCGTGCTCCGCGCTGCGCTGTGGCGCGATGCGTGGGCGGCGCGTCTGCCGCTCACCCTCGGTGGTGCGTTCGATCCCGTCGCCCTCGAGGCTCGCCGCGTTGATCTCTTCCGCGAACGTGACGTGCTGCCCGCCGCCGTCGGAGACCGCACTTTTATCTTCACCCGCTCCGTCCCGGCCGGTCGCCTGCTCACGTGGCGTGACATCGCGCGCCGGCCGCTCGTGCGCAAGGGCGATTTTGTCGAAGTCTCGGCCTCCTCTGGTCTCCTCCTCGTCACGATGAAAGCGCAGGCCATGGAAAATGGTGCGCAGGGCGACACCGTGACCGTCCGCAACCCCGTGTCGCAGAAAAATTTCTCCGCTGTCGTCACCGATGAAAACCGTGTCCAAGTCCGTTTTTAATGCTCGCGGCGGTCGCCGCATCAGGGGTGTCCTCGTGGCGCTGCTCGGCGTGGCGGCGGCGCGTGCCGATTCGCTCTGGCCCGCCACCGGCACAAGTTCACCGCGCAGTATGTTTGCCGACCGCAAGGCGGCTGCCACCGGCGATATCGTGACGATCGTCGTCGCCGAATCCGCCATCGCCTCGAGTTCGCAAAGCAAGAAGGCCACCCGCGAGTCCAGCCTCGACGACACGATCAAAAAATTTCTCTATAGCGGACTGGGGGCTAACAAGGGCGAGCTCCCGAATATGGCTTGGTCCGGGAAATCCTCGTTTTCGGGCGGTGGCGATGTGAGTAATTCGCAGACCCTCGCCGCCCGTGCCGCCGTCCTCGTCACTGATGTCTTACCCAACGGCAATCTCGTGATCCAAGGCGTGCGCGTCGTGACGTTCTCCGGCGAAACCCAATACGTCGTCCTCCACGGCATCGTGCGCCGCGACGACATCGCCCCCGACAATAGCGTTCAGTCCACCAACATTGCCGACGCCCGGGTCGAGTTTTACGCCGAGGGCGCGCTGACCGACGCGCAAAAACGCGGCTGGCTCGCAAAAATTTTTGAAAAAGTCCGACCGCTCTAAACTCCCCGGGCTTTCGCCAGTAGGATTTGGAACGGATTCCACCGAACATGATGTTCACCCTGATCAGTCAAACTTCCCTTCGCCGCTCGCTCGGTCGCGCGTTGCTGACTTTCGTCCTCTGGCACGGGGCCGGGAGTTTTGCCCACGCTTCCCGCGTGAAGGATCTCTCCCTCGTCGAGGGCGGGCGGGATAACCAACTCGTCGGCTACGGCATCGTCGTCGGGCTCGCGGGCGATGGCGACAGCAGCTCCGCCTCCACGCTGCGCTCCATCGCCAACATTCTCCAGCGCTACGGCCTCACGGTCAGCGCCACCGACATCAAGGCCAAGAACGTCGCCGCCGTCATGCTCACGACCGAGATCGGTGCGTTTCTCAAGCCCGGCGCCAAGATCGACGTCAACGTCGCCTCGATGGGTGATGCCAAATCGTTGCAGGGTGCGGTGCTCCTCCAAACCCCGCTGCTCGGTGCCGACGGTCGCGTCTACGCCGTCGCGCAAGGCCCGGTCGCCATCGGTGGTTTCTCCGGTGGCGCGGGTGGCGCCGGTGGCTCCACGGTGCAAAAAAACCATCCGACGGTCGGCAGCATTTCCAGTGGTGCCATCGTGGAGCGCGAAATCCCCGCCGTGTTTGTGCGCGATAACACCGTTCGGCTCCTCCTCCACAATCCCGATTTCACGTCCGCTTCGCGCATGGCCGACGCGATCAATGCGCAATGGCCGGCAGTCGCGACGCCGGTGGACGCCGCGACCGTCAGTGTCCTGCTCCCGCCGAACTATCGCGGTCGCGACGTCGCCTTTATTGCGGATCTCGGCCAGATCGAGAGCACGGCCGACACCCTGGCCCGCATCGTGATCAACGAGCGCACGGGCACCATCGTCGCCACCTCGACCGTGCGTCTCTCCCAAGTGGCCATCGCGCACGGCTCGCTCACCATCACCGTCACCAACCAACAGGGCGTCAGCCAGCCCAACGCGTTCAATAACTCCGGTCAGACCGCGACGACGCAGAGCACCCAAACCGCCGTCAACGAGGGCAAAGGTGGCTTTAGCGTCTTGAACGAACCGCCCACGATTGAGCGCCTCGCCGCCGCCCTCAACGCCCTCGGCGTTTCCACGCGCGAGATGATGGCCATTTTCCAAACCCTGAAGCGCAGCGGAGCGCTCCAGGCCGAACTCGTGATCAACTAATTCCATGAACGTCGCCGCTATCACCAATCCTTCGTCGCTGGCGTCGGTCGCCAAACTCGCGGAACTCTCCGGTGGACGCGGAGCGGATGGGGCCCGCAAGCCGATCACGAGCGCCGCCCTGCGCTCGGCCGATCCCGCCGAACAACGTGCGGCCGTCGCTTCCCAGTTCGAGGCCATCATCGTCCGCCAGCTCCTCGGCAAGACGATGTCGTCCATGCTCGGCTCCGAAAAATCCGGCCCCGCCGCCAACGTCTACGGTGATATGCTCACCGACGCGTTCGCCCAACAACTCACGGCCGGTTCCGGTTTCGGGCTCGGCCGCATGCTCGAGAAACAACTCACGCCGCGCGGCAAAGTCCTTTCGCCGCCCGCGCCACCACCCGACGTTTCCGCCGCGCAGCCATGACCACGACGATCCATTGGGAATATCTTGCGGAATGTCTCCGCGGCGAACTGGCGGATTACGGCGGCCTGCTCCATCTTTTCGAGACCCAGCAGCGCGCCCTCTTCGACCGCGATGCCAGCGTCGTGCTCCACCTGGCGCATGAAATTGAAAAACACGCCCACGCCCTCGTGCAGTCTCGCACTGTCCGCGAGGAGGCCGTGGCCGCCTTCGCCGTAGAAAATGACCAACCCGCGGCGTCCTCTCTCCGCTCGCTCCTCCCGTTCATCGAGTCCGCCGCGCGCCCGCTCATCGAGGCGCTGATCAACGAAGTGAATGCGCTCCTGCACCGCGTCCGCCGCACCAGCCGCCACAACCACTCGCTGCTGACGCGTACCGTCGAGACGCACCAGGAGACGCTGTCTCTGTTGCGTCCGAACTCCTTCACCAAAACCTATTCGCCCGGCGGCCGGGTCTCCGTCGCGACCGCGCACTCCGCCACGACGCTCCGCGCTGCGGGCTAGCCCGGCTCTCAGCACTTAACTCTCAGCTCTAGCCTCCCCGTCCCATGTCCGGCCTGTTCTCCAGTTTAAGTTCGACCGTCAAAGCGCTCAATGCGCACGGTCGCGCGCTCGAGACCGCGGGCAAGAATTTGGCCAACGTCAACAACCCGGCCTACGCGCGCCAGCGGGTCCTTTACGGTGATCGCGGCACGGTCCTCACGCCCACCGGTGCAGAGAGCCTCGGTCTCGAAGCGCTCGGCATCGAGCAGCTCCGTGACTCGCTCGTCGATCGTCAGCTCATGCGGGAGATTTCGCTGAAATCATCGTTCACGGCCGAACAGGCCGGCTACCAACGCGCGCAGGCCGGCCTCGGCCAGAGCATTAGCGCTGCCGGTGCCACGGACTCCTCTTCGGCCTCCGGCAACGGTCTCGGTGCGGCCCTCGACCGCCTCTTCACTTCGTTTCAAGGCCTCGCCGCAAGCCCGACCGATGTGGGCGCACGCCAATCTCTGCTCCAGACGGCGGCGATTCTCACCGACCGTTTCCAACTCGCCGATACGCGGCTCGCGCAGGTGCAGACCGATCTGGATGCACAGATCACGAGCGACGTGAGCAGCGCCAACACGTTGCTCTCGACCATTGCCAGTCTCAACAGCCAGATCGGTCGCTTCGAAGTCAACGCCCCCGGTTCGGCCGTCGACCTCCGCGATCAGCGTCAGGCCAAACTGGAAGAACTGGCGGCTAAAATCCCCGTCGAGCTACACGATGTCGCCGGTGGGCAAGTCCAAGTCGTCGCCAAAGACGGCGCGGGTGCCGATGTCATTTTGGTCGACTTGGCCACGGTGCAAGGCCCGGTCGCTTTCGACGGCACCCAGCTCCTCGCGGGCACTCCCGCCACTCCGCTGGCACTAGCTGCCGGTGCCATCAAAGGTTCGCTCACGGCGCGCGACGGCGCGGTGCAGGCGCTCCGGAGTAACCTCGACCTGCTCGCCCGTCAGCTCGTCACGTCCCTCAACGCCGCCTACAATCCCACGGGTGCGACCGGTGATTTTTTCCGCGCCACCGGAGTGACCGCCGGCACCATTCGGCTCGAGGCGGCCGTGACCACCGTCAGTCTCAAGGCGAGCGATGGCGGCGCGGCGGGCGACAACACGATCGCCCTTGCCATCGCGCAACTCGCCACCCGCCCGTTTTCCACCGCGGGCGCGCCGCCCGATGTCATCGACGGCACGCTCGGGAGTTTTTACAGCAACGCGGTCAGCGACCTCGGTCAGGCCCTCGCTGGCGCGAACGCTCGCGTGGATGATCAGGACAATATCGAGCGCCTCGTCCGTTCTCAGCGCGATTCGATCAGCGGAGTTTCACTCGATGAGGAGATGGCCGACCTCTTGAAATACCAACGCGCCTTCCAAGCATCCTCTCGTGTGTTCGGCGTCGTGGACGAACTCCTCGACCTCGTCGTCAACCGTCTCGGTCGCGGCTGATGCCGGCCCGCCGCTTTTCTCCCATGCGCATTTCCACTCACACGGTTTCCGATAACATTGTCCGTCAGATTCAGCAGCTCAGCAGCCAGCAGGCGAAGTTGCAGCAGCAAGTCGCGACCGGCCAGCGCATCGCCGAACCCGAAGACGATCCCGCCGCGGTCGGTCGCGTCCTCAACCTGGAGAGTGAGCAACGCCAGCTCGCGCAGTTTCAAGCCAATGCCTCCCGCGCGCTGGAACTCAGCCAGGCCTCTTATTCCGGGCTGCGCGCGATCAAGAAAGTTTCCGACCGCGCGACTGAGATCGGCACCCTCGGTGCCGGCGCCATCAATCCCGCGTCCGCCCGCGCCTACGCGTCCGAGTTGAATCAGCTCATCGAACAAACAGTCCAGCTCACGAACAGCCGTTTCGGCCACGACTATCTTTACGCGGGCACCGCGGTCGGCTCGCCACCCTTCGTCGCCACCCGCGACGCCGCCGGTCAACTCACTTCGGTCGCTTATGCCGGTGATTCCGCGCGCGCCGCCATCCCGTTGTCCGAAGCGACCAACCTCGCGCCGAACACCGACGGCCCGACCAATCTCGGCCTCCGCGATTTCGTCAACCAGCTCGTCGCCCTCCGCGACGCGCTGCAAATTAACAGCGCGACGGGCGTGACGGCTGCGCAGACCGACCTCATCACGACCGAGGATCTGCTCGTTTCCTCGATCGCGGAGCACGGCGGGGTGCAGACCCGCATTCAAGCCACGCAAGCCCAGCTTTCTGATCGGGCGGTGGGCCTTCAGTCGCTCGTATCTAACGAGACCGAGGCCGATCTGCCCTCGACCATCGTCAAACTCAACCAGACTCAGACCGCCTATCAGGCCGCGCTCCAGTCGGCCGCGAACGTCATGAAAATCTCGCTCCTCGATTATATCCGCTAACCCATCCGCTCCATGAAAGTCCTCCCCGAACTCTATCCGACCGATTTCGATACGCCCCCCGCGAACGAAATTATTCTCCCCCAGGGCCTCATCGGCTTTGCGGCCTACAAGCGGGCCGAGCTGCTCTACTTGCCGGACCACCTCCCGTTTCTCTGGATGAAGCTGAGCAATCCCGACACGGCTGATATCCTCCACTTTATTGTGATCGAGCCCGGTGGCATCGTGCCCGGTTACGAACCCGAGATTTTCGACCAAGACATCGAGCAACTCGGCATCACGAATCCGGCGGAGGCGATGATCATCAATATCGTCACCCTGCAGCGCCAGACGCCCGTCGAGGCCACCGCCAATCTCATCGGTCCCCTCGTCGTCAACCGGCGCACGCGCACCGGCCGCCAGCTCGTGATTTCCAATTACTCCCGCTACAGCGCCCACCACTCCCTCGTCGAGCATTCGCAGGCGGCCACGGTCGTCAGCACAACCTGAGCCCACCATGCTCGTCCTCTCCCGCAAAATTAACGAGTCGATCGTCATCGGCGACAATATCGAGATCCGCATCACGCGCATCGAAGGCGATGTGGTGAAGATCGGGATCGAAGCGCCGCGCGACATCGCGATCTTCCGCAAGGAAGTGCTCACCGCCATCGCCGCGAGTAACCATGCCGCTGCGGTGCGCGCCCCGAAGCCCGGTACACTGCCGGTGCTTTTGCCCAAACCCGCCGCCGCCATTGCGCGGTCCTGAAGTCTTCCCGCCCCCTCGTCACCTTTTAGCCCTCCACCTCCATGAGCGTCATCAACACCAATATCCAAGCCATCGCCGGCGCCCGCAACCTGAACCACAGTCAGGAAATGCTCGGCCGTTCCATCACCCGCCTCTCCTCCGGTTCGAAGATCGTCAACCCGTCCGACGATGCCGCCGGTCTTGCGGTCTCCGAAAAACTCGATGCTCAGGGGAAGCGCGTCAAAGCCGCCACCACCAACGTCCAGAACGCCGTCTCCTACGTCCAGACCGCCGATGGCTTCATGAGCGGCATGACGAAAATTCTCTCGCGGATGAGCGAGCTCGGCATTCTCGCCAAAGACGTCACCAAGAACTCGAGCGACGTTGACCTCTACCAGCAGGAGTTCACGGCATTGCAGGACCAACTTCGCGCCACCATTGGCGGCGACACCACCGAGATTGGCGGCACGACGGGCGTGACGACGCCGCTCGGTGCCTTTAATGGCATCACGCTCTTTGGGGCCAACGCCACCGGTCTCTCGGTGACGATCGGCCAAGCCGTCGGTCAGGATATGACGATTAACGAGTCCAATTTGCGCAGTGGCGCGATGCTGGAGATCATCAATCAGGATGGGGCGGGTGCTTATACGCTCCTGTCCTCCGACAGTGACGCGATTCAGAAAATCACCGATTCGATCCAGCACGTCGCCTCGGAGCGCGCCACGTTGGGTGCCGCGCAGTCCCGCCTCGAGCTGGCGGCGACGACGTTGCAGGTTGAATACGAAAATCTTTCCTCGGCCATCTCGCGGATCCGCGACGTCGATGTCGCGGAGGAGTCCACGCAATACGCGAAATACAACATCCTCGTGCAGTCCGGCACCGCGATGCTCGCGCAGGCCAATCAAACGCCGCAAAGCGTGCTCAAGCTGCTGCAAGGCTGAGTTTTTAAGTTCACCGCCGCCATCGAGTCCAAGGCGGCGACGGGTTTTTTCCCGGACCACACCGAGCCTGGCGGATGGGGGCCGCATCGTGGTTTTTGTGCGCACGAGAAACTCACCGGCTGGAAAGCCCGTGCCACGTGCCCTGGGTTTCCAGCCCATGGCTGAAATGTGCGTCGCGTGAGCACCCGCGACGTCCTGAAGCGGAGGTATTTTCCACGGCGATCAGGAAACTGTCCTGACCCAAGACGTGCGCGGGATTGTCGCCGGTCAGATAGCGAAGGATGACGTTGGCGTCGATGGTGATGGATTTCATCCGATCAATTTGCCTGTAGAGCCTTCCGGGCGGCTTGAGTCATCGCTGCCGAAGCCCCACGTTTCATTTTTTCAACGCTCACCGAAGGACGACCCGTGCCGAGTGAGCCCGCGAGGGAATCCACGTTGTGCAGCGGCTCGAGGATGAGGCGGTTGCCTTCGACCGTCTGGCTGGGCCAGATGACACCGCCAAGCTCCGGCGCGGAACCGGTCCACGTCAGGGGCGTCTGCTGTAGGGCCAAGCCAAACACGTCAGGTCTTAAATCTGGACAGGTCGAGCGATCAGCCGCGGGCGAAGAGCGAGGAACAGGCGGACGGTTTTTTTGGGGGATTGGGGTTATGCCCCGATGTTTTCGTTGAGCCGCTCGCTCGCGCTCGCCACAAGGCTCACGCGACGAGGCGGCACGTCACGCGCCAGCGCTCCGTCGCAGACTCCTCCGCTCTTTTACGAGAGGGGGGGGCGAACGCACGGGGCTGGGTTTGACGGTTGAGGGGCAGCAGACCGGGCCGCCCTTGGACTAGACCGATGAGGGTAGGGCTAGACTCGTGAGACCAACGTCCTTCGAACGCTGGACTTTTCGGTAGCCGCGAGCGCCAGGGAGTGGACGGATCACCACTCGCGGGCGCTCGCGGCTACCCGGCAAATCAAAGTCTGAATCATTTGGGCGATTGATATGACATGTGGCCATGTTCGCCCGGGACGGCAGGCCGGGCACGGTTGGATTTGACCGAAGGCGGTTGGGCGGCAGGTTGGGCCGCGTCACTCCGCGTGCAGCGCGCGGTGGACCGCGCGGGCGAGCTCGTCCGTCGTAAATGGTTTTGCGAGCAGTTCCACTTGCCCGAGTTCATCGAGGACGTTGGGCGCGATTTTGGAGATATAGCCCGACATGATGACGACGGGCAGGCGCGGATTGGCTTCGCGCAGTTTCTTCACGAGGTCGGTGCCCTGCAGGCCAGGCATGGTTTGGTCGGTGACCAGCAGCGAACAGCCGGCGGGATCGTTGCAGAGGGCTTCGAGACAATCCTCGGCCGTGCCGTATACGACGGTGCGGTAGCCCTTGCTCTCGAGGACGAGCCTCGAACAGTTCGCGACCAATTCCTCGTCATCCACAATGCAGATAAACTCGCCTGCGCCCTGCGGGACGCCGGTGAGTTCGGCTTCGTCGTGGAGGCGTCCGTCGGTGGCTACGGGCAGGTAGACGTGAAAGGTGGTGCCGAGGCCCGGGGTGCTGGCGACGTCAATCGCCCCGCGGTGGGCGCGCACGATGCCGTGCACGACCGCCAAACCCAACCCGGTTCCTTCCCGGGAGTTTTTGGTCGTGAAGAAGGGATCGAAAATCCGGCGTTGCGTCGCCTCGTCCATCCCATGGCCGGTGTCAGTCACGGTGAGCCGCACGTAACTTTCGGCGGCGTGGCCGCCGAGGGAGGTCGTGAGGTCGGGGGGGACTTCGGCGGGCTCAACGCCGATCTTGAGGGTGCCGCCGTGGTGCCGCATCGCGTGGGCGGCGTTGGAGCCAAGATTCAGGAGCACTTGATTGATCTGCGTCGCGTCGCCGAATACATGGGGGCAGTTGGGCGCGAGGTGGTGCTCGATGGCCACGTTGGCCGGCAGCGTCGCCCGGAGGAAGCGGCGGGCTTCTTCGACGATGATCCCGGGGTCGAGGGCCACGCGGCCTCCGCCCGACGAGTGGCGACCGAAGGTGAGAATCTGTTCGACGAGTTCGCGGGCCCGGAGGCTGGCGTTGCGTGCTTCGGTGAGGCAGGCGCGGGCGGGGTGGTCCGAGGGGATCGAATCGGAGGCGAGCTCGTGGTAACCAATGATCCCGGTGAGCAGGTTGTTAAAATCATGGGCGATGCCGCCGGCGAGTGTGCCGAGGGTTTCCATTTTTTGGGCTTGGTAGAGCTGACCTTCCAACTCCCGGCGGGCCTCTTCGCTCTCATGGCGCACCGTGATGTCTTGGATGGCGCCCAAGACGGTGACCGCGACGCCGTTCCTGAATTTCACGAGGCCGATGACGCGCACCCAACGTTTGGTCTGGCGGGCCGTGACCATGGGCATCTCCAGTTCGTAGCTCGGATTGGCGGGTGTGGCCTCGGCCCGGGCCGCGCGGAGCAGATCGACGCCTCCGGCCGGAAAGAACTGATCGACGTTGGATTCGATGGGCACAAACGAGCTGTCGACTTCGTGCAACCGGCGGGTGTTTTCGGACCAAATAATTTGCGCGGTTTCGAGGTTGAGTTCCCAGCCGCCGATCAAGGCGATGCGGTTGACCTGTTCGCCAAACGCTTCGGTCTGGCGCAGGCGTTCTTCGAGCTCCTTGCGGGCGGTGACATCGGTGTGCGTGCCGACCATCCGGCGGGGGCGTCCGCTGCCGTCGCGGCTAACGACTTTTCCGCGATCGAGAATCCAGCGCCATTGTCCGTTCTTCGCGAGCATCCGGTGTTCGTGTTGATAGAAAGCCGTGCGACCTTCTTGGTGTTCCTGGGCGGCAGCGTCGCAGCTGCGGAGGTCTTCGGGGTGCACAAGACTGCGCCAACCGCCAAACTCGGTCGACACCTCATGGCGGTCGTAGCCGAGCATACTGGTCCAGCGTTCATCGTGGTAAAACGTCCCCGCTGCCATGTCCCAATCCCACACTCCGTCGTTGGTGCTCTCGAGGGCGAGTTGCCAACGTTGTTCAGCGAGGTCGAGGGCTTGTTGGAGCTTTTTTTCGGCTGTGACGTCGCGGTTGAGGCCGACGAGGCGCACGGGGCGACCGTCCGCATCGCGTTGGAGATAGCCGTGGGATTCGACGTAGTGCACGGAACCGTCGGGATGCACGATGCGGAACTCGGTGTCGTAGGCGGGCAATTCGCCGATGATCACGCGATGGACGTAAGCTTCGGCGCGGGCGCGATCATCCGGGTGCAGGGCCGCCAGCCAAGTATCATTGGTGCCTTGGAAGTCATCCCGACGAACACTGTAGATTTCAAGGATGCGATCGTCCCAGACGCGTTGGCCGGTGACCAGATCGAGTTCCCAGACGCCAAAATTTGAGGACCGCAGGGCGAGCTGCAAGCGTTCGTTCAATGCGTGGGTTTGCCGGATCGCCTCGCGTTCGTCGGTGATGTCGCGCTCGGTGCCGATGATGCGCAGGAGGTGTCCGGCCGCATCACGCTGCGCGGTCGAGCGCGAATGGATGTAACGCACGGCACCGTCGTTCAGGCGGAGAATACGGAAGGTTTGATCGGATTCCGGTGCGCCACGGACGAGGCTTTGCCCGACGGCGACGGCGATCGCGCGGTCATCGGGATGGAGGCGGGCCTCCCAATCCGCCGCGCGACCGTGGTACTCGGCGCGGGCGAGGCCGTAGATTTGGAGGAGGCGGTCATCCCAGGTGTTTTCCTGCGTGGTGGCATCCCAATCCCAGACCCCGAGCGCGGCGGCGCGCGTGGCGAGTTCAAGGCGTTGGTGCAGGTGCTGGAGGCGGGCAGTGGCGGCCCGTTTCTCCGTGATATCGGTATGGATCGAGATGAAGTTGGTGACGCGACCGCCGGGGTCGCGCACGGGCTGGACGTCGATCTCTTGCCAGTAGGGTCGGCGGTCCTTGGTGTAATTGAGGATTTCGACGTGGCACGCCGTGCCGGTCGCTTGGGCCTCGCGCAACCGCGCGACCGTCGCCGGCGCCGTCTCCGGACCTTGGAGCACGTGGCCGGGCTTACGGTCTTTGAGTTCCTCGAACGTGTAGCCAGTCATGCGTTGGAAGGCGGCGTTGATCCATTCGACGCGACCAGCGGCGCCGGTAATGACCACGCCATCGGTCGCGTGCTGCGCCACGAGGGCGAGGCGGGCATTGGCCTCGGCGACGGTCTGGAGGTGGGCGTTGGCTTCGCGCAATTCGCGAGTGCGCAGGCCGACGGTTTCTTGCAGTTGGGCGGCTTGCTCTTGCAGGCGCGCGGTCAGGAGCACGCGAGACTGGTCTGATTCCTCGCGCCGGAGGTCGATGCTGATCGCGTTATCGGCCGAGAGAAAGGCGAGTAACAGCCCGGAAAGAATCAGGGCAAACACGAGGAGCGTGACGCCGTAGCGTTGTTGGATCGCGCCGGAATGCATGGCGATCACGACGACGCCAATCAGCGCGGCGGGCAGGATGGTGAGCCCGTAAAACAACCGCCGCGCGAGCGAGCCGGCCACCGTCGAGGAAAACAAGATCCGCAATAGCTTGTCTCCGGGGCGCGCCATGAGCGTGCCGACGCCAATCGCCATGAGCGCACCGGCGACGGTCGACAAAATTTGGAGCGGTTGGGCAAACGCCACGACCGGCTGCAGCCCGTTGACGATGAGGGCCGCGCTCGCGGTGGCGATGACGAGGCAGGCGAGCAAGGTCGAGGGTGGACGGCGCGTCTTCAGGACGGTGCGACGCAGGGCGAAGAGGGCGAGCGCCGCGACCGCGAGGGCGAGCGGCGCGTGGGGTAGCCGCGGCGGCGAAGCTCCCGCGAGGTGTGGCTCGGAATCACGGAGCGAAAGTGCGTCGAGACTCAGCGCGCCATCGGCGGCCAGTTTACCCAGGGAGCCCAACGCGCAGGCGAGGGCGAGGGCGGCAAAGATCCGGCGCAAAGCCACGGGGCTCCCGTGGCCTTCAAACCAGAGGGCGGCCCCGGCGAGGGCGAGACCCAGAGCGACGAGTGATTGGTCCAGCTCGACCACCGGCCGGGCGGGCCAAGCCAAAGCGCCGAGCGCGCCGGCAGCCAGGCCGGCCCACGCCGACGCACGACAGAGTTTCTCCTCAAAGAGCATAGTGCGGACAGGGGTAGGTCAGGAGCCGAGTCACGGCAACGGCAATGACAACAACGCGGCCGGCTGGACGCGGAAAGAAAAAGAGGCGGCGCATGGGGCGGCCCGAGGAATCGACGCATCGACGGCGGAACTTGAGGGAAACTCTTTGAAACGAGCACGCGATAATGGGCTCAAGTCGGTCCGCGTCTGTGCCGAACACGGCTCCTTCCTGCAGCCCTTCAACCCGCAACGATTGCCCGCACTCCGATCATGAAGATTAACGATGCCCTCACGAAACTATCCTTCGCTTGTCTGCTCGCGGTTGCGCCCGTGGCGCTGGCCCAAACCAACGAGCCACCCGTTCCGGTTCGGACCGTCGCCCCGGACTATCCCGATGAACTTCGCCGCGATGGCGTTTCCGGCGTCGTGACCGTGAAATGCACGATCGACGAAAAGGGCAATGTCACCGAACCCGAGGTCGAGAAATCAAGTAATGCCGCGTTCGAAAAACCCGCAATCGCGGCCCTGAAAAAATGGAAGTTCAAGCCGGCGAAGGTCGATGGCGCCCCCGTCGCGATCAAGGTCTCCATTCCGATCAAATTTATGTTCGAGAGCTAAACTGAAGGTCCATTTTCACCGCCCATTTTACCTTGGCCC
>CAMBVX010000018.1 GCA_945871085.1 Opitutus sp. GAS368
GCGGCGCGGAGTGCTTGGTGCGAAGGACCGCGCACGGAGTCGGCGGGGCCTTGCCACGGTTGCGCGGGCCGGCGGTTGAGCAGGTAGAGAAATCCCCCGGAGCGCACCGACCGGCCGTGCGCCTCGTAGTCGTGCCAGTTGTGTTCGGAAAATGCGTGTTGGCGCACCGGGGTGGCCGGGTTTTGCAACACGGGCAAAAAACTTACACCTTGCATCGTGGGAGCGACCGGCACGCCGGCAGCGGTCAGCACGGTCGGCGCGACGTCGATCGCGCTCACGAGCGAAGCCGACGGTTGGCCGGGCAGCGCGAGGCCGGCGGGCCAGTGGGCGATGAAATACGTCTTCATCCCCGAGTCGTGCAGACGCGTCTTGGCGCGGGGAAAGGCACGCGCGTTGTCGGCCATCACGAGAATGAGCGTGTTGGCGAGCGTGCCTTCTTTTTCGAGCGCGGCGACGACCTGGCCGACGTAGTGGTCGAAGCGGGTGACTTCATTGTAGTAAGAGGCGAGATCTGCGCGCGTCGCGGCGTCGTCGTGCAAATACGCCGGCACGCGGACGGCGGCGGGCTCGTGTTTTGGTCCGTAGAGTTTGGGTTGCCACTCGAGATCGCCGTCCCAGTCGCGATGGGCGTCGAGCGCCGCGAACCAAAAGAAAAACGGTTTATCCTTCGGGCGCTCTTGGACGACTTTCACCCAGTTTCCGTGGCCGCCGCTGTTGCCGGGGATTTTCCCTGTGTCGACGTGGTCAAACGGTGCGGGCTGCGGCGACTCGCCGGCCGCAGGCGCCTCGAAGGTCATGTGATGTTTGCCGCTAAGGGCGGTGTAGTAGCCGGCGTCGCGGAGCAGGCGCGGAAACCACGGCAGGTGCGCGGCGATGGGTTGGTGGAGTTCGGAGGCGCGGCCGTTGTTGTGCGGGTAGCGGCCGGTCACGATGCTGCTGCGGCTCGGGCTGCAACTGCTCGCGGTCAAATACGCAGCGTCGAAGCGGCGGCCGTTCGCGGCCAAGCGGTCGATGTGCGGCGTGCGCGCGGCGGGGTTGCCGGTGCAGCCGAGGTCGTCCGAGCTTATGTCGTCGGCGATGAAGAGAATCACGTTGGGGCGCTTGGCGGGGGAGGTGGTGGCAGCGACGGCGGAGGACGGAACCAAGGCCAGCAACAGGGTTGCGCAAAACAATCCGGCGCGAGCGAACGGGCGGCCCGAAAGGAGGGTGGGGTGCATGGATGGCAATATTTCTGCCTTGGCACGGGCTTTCAAACTCCAATCTGCGCCAGCCGCTGATTCCAGCAGTCCGGCGAGTATTTTGAGGCGGAGGTAGACATGGCGGCAAAACGCCACTTAGTCTTTTCCTCACTGACCCCATGGCTTTTTACCCAAAGACGAATTTCTCTGCGTGGACGATTGCTGGCCTGAGTTTTTCCCTGCTCGCTGCGACATCGGTTTCCGGAGCGGCGGCCGCGTCCGCCAAGATCGAGTATAACGCGCAGATCCAGCCGATCCTCGCCGAGAATTGTTTCTCGTGTCACGGGCCTGACTCCGCCGGCCGGAAGGCCAAGCTCCGCCTGGATCGCGCGGAGTTTGCGACGGCGGTGCGCGGCGAGCACGAGGCGGCCATCATCGTGGGAAAACCCGACGCCAGTCCGTTGGTCGAACGCATTTTTTCCACCGACACGGAAGAGATCATGCCGCCCCCGGACTCGCACAAAACGCTCAAGCCCGAGGAAAAGGCGTTACTCAAGCGGTGGATCGCGGAGGGCGCATCCTATCAAGAGCACTGGTCCTTGCTGGCGCCGGTGCGGCCGGCGGTGCCGGCGGCAACCGGTGCAACGCAGAAATGGGCACGCAATCCCATCGATGCGTTGGTCGCTCAAACCCTCACGTCGGCCGGACTCAAGCCGAGTCGCACCGAAGAGCCCGCGCGTTTGCTGCGGCGCGTGACGTTCGACCTCACGGGCCTGCCGCCGACGCCGGAGGACCTTGCGGCGTTTGTGCGCGATCCGTCGTCTGCGGCCTACGACCGTGCCGTGGATCGGCTGCTCACGACCGACGCGTCCGCCGAGCAGTTCACCCGGCAATGGCTCGACGCGATCCGCTACGCCGACACGCACGGCATCCACATCGACAACTACCGCACGATTTGGCCGTTTCGCGACTGGGTGGTCGGCGCGTTTCGCCAGAATATGCCGTTCGATCAGTTCACGGTCGAACAGATGGCCGGCGACCTCCTGCCCAATCCGTCGCTGGAGCAAAAGGTCGCGTCCGGTTTCAACCGCTGTCTGCCGACGACGAGTGAGGGCGGCGCGATCGCCGCCGAATACGAGGCGATCTACGCGAAGGACCGCGTCGAGACCATGTCCACGGTATGGCTCGGTCTCACGACGGGCTGTGCCGCGTGTCACGATCACAAATTTGATCCGGTGAGCACCAAAGATTTTTATGCGCTCACGGCTTTTTTCCGCAACAACACGATGCCCGCGATGGACGGCAACGTGTCCGACACGCGGCCGAATCTGTTTGTCCCGGCGGTCGGGGATCGCGCGCGCTCTCACGCGCTGGAGGCGGAGATCGCTGCCGCGAAAGCGGCGGTGCAGGCCCGCGCCAGCGAAGCGGCGGTCGAGGCCGAATTCGCGCAGTGGCTGGAAACGGCCACGACGCTCACACCTGCCCCGCGCGACCGCACGATTAAGTTGCACGTGGCGCTCGCCGACGCGTTCGGGCCCGAGGGTGTGGAAGGTATTTACGGTCCCGCGCCCAAAATCAACGGCGTCGACCGCGTGCTCGGGCCGGCGGTGCCGTTTATGCGTGAGGGTGCCGAGAGTTTTGGGTTACTGGTCCGCATCGATGGCACGCCGAGCGGGACGTTGCTGTCGTCGTATGGCGAGGCGGGGAAGGGCACGGGTTGGGAACTGTTGCTGGAGAACGGGAAAATCGGACTCCACGTCGCGGACGGAACCGGTCGCGTCGAGGCGCGCGGGGTCGCCAATGCCGCGCTCTCGCCAGGTAAATGGCATCACGTGCTCCTGAGTTTCGACGCCGCATCGCTGCGCAGCCGCACGATCGAAGTTTTCGTTGATGGCAAGGGCGTAGCCAACTCGACGGTGTCGGCGCACCTGCCGGTGGATATTGTGCCCATCGCGCCATTACGTCTCGGCGCGCGCACATCCGAGGCCGGCGGCGCGGCCGCGCAACTCACCGGCGGCGACGTGTGGGTGCAGGATCTGCGGCGTTATGCACGCGGGTTCATCGTCGCTGATCTCAAGCCGTTGTCCGAGGTGATCGACACGCACGCGGCCTTAAAAGCTCCGGCGGAGAAGCGCACGGCAGCGCAGAAGAAAACCCTGCGCGCGCATTACGTGGCCGCCAGCGATGCCCCTTCGCTGCCGCTCGCGGCGAAGCTGGATGGTTTGCTCGGCGAAGAGGAAACGCTGCGCCGTCGCGGCGGTGTGACGTTGGTCATGGAGGAGAAGAAAGACTCCGAGGCTTTCGCTCACGTGCTCACGCGGGGTGAGTATTCGCAGCTCGGCGAGAAAGTTTCCGCGACGACGCCGGCGGTGCTGCCGCCGCTCCCGGCTGACGCCCCGCGCAACCGCCTCTCGCTCGCGCGTTGGCTGGTCGACGCGAAGAATCCGCTCACGGCCCGCGTGACCGCGAATCGCGTGTGGCAGGGTTTTTTTGGCACGGGCCTCGTGGAGTCGGCCGGTGACTTTGGCGTCACGGGGAGTCGGCCCTCGCATCCCGAGTTGCTTGACTGGCTCGCCGTGGAGTTTCGCGACGGAGGCTGGAACTACCGTCAACTGGTGCGGCTGATTGTGACGAGTGCGACGTATCGCCAGTCTGCCGTGGTATCGCCCGCGCTCCTCGAACGCGATCCCGCGAACCGACTGCTGGCCCGCGGGCCGCGCTATCGCCTCGAAGCGGAACAACTCCGCGATCAGGCCCTCGCCGCGTCCGGTCTGCTCGTGGCGAAGCTCGGGGGCCGCCCCGTGCGCCCTTATCAGCCCGAAGGCATCTGGGAAGATGTTGCGATGAAGGAGTCGACCACGCGCTTCTATCGCACGGACTCCGGTGAAAATCTCTATCGGCGCTCGCTCTACACGCTGATCAAACGCACGGCGCTCGCCCCCGCGATGGACATTCTCAACGCTCCGAACCGCGAAGTTTCCTGCGTGCGTCGCGACCGCACAAACACGCCGCTGCAGGCCCTCGTGACGCTCAACGATCCGCTCTTTGTCGAGGCCTCACGTCAGCTGGCCTCGCGAGCCATGCACGCCGCGCCGGCGTTCGATGCCCGGCTCGACGTCGTGTCATTGCGCTTGCTGGGCCGGACGTTTTCCCGGGTGGAGCGCGGCATCGTGCGGCGCACGTTGGACGAGGCGCTCACGACCTATCGCCGTGATCCGGCCGCGGCGAAACAACTCTTGGCCACTGGAGAGTCTCCTGTGGATGAAAAGATCCCCGCGCCTGAGCTTGCGGCCTGGACGCTCGTCGCGAGCCAGGTGATGAACCTCGACGAGTCTTTGACCAAGTAACCGCCATGAATCCCCTCCCTCCCGCCTGGCAAAACACGTTCGATGCCTACAACGCCGCGCTCACCCGCCGGCAGTTTTTCCGCCAGACGGGCAGCGGTCTCGGAGTCGCAGCTCTCTCCGCACTCCTCGGTCAACGTGCTTTCGGCGCCGGTGCCGCGCCGACTGGTTCCGCCGCCGCGACGCTGAACACGGCGATGACGGAGCCCTGGAAAATCGCGCCGAAGGCGAAACGCGCAATCTACATTTCCCTCATCGGTGCACCGTCGCAGCTCGATCTCTTTGACTACAAGCCGGCGCTGCAAGGTCGGTTCAAAGAAGACCTCAAGGGCTGGCTAGCGGGGCAGGGTGAGCGGCTCACCGGCATGACAGCCAACCAAGCGGCGTTTCCGCTCGCGCCCACGACATTCAAGTTTGCGCAGTATGGGCAAAGTGGGATGTGGATTAGCGAGTTGCTGCCGAATATCGCCAAGATGGCCGACGACCTGTGCTTCATCCGTTCGATGAAGACCGATGCCATCAACCACGAGCCGGCCAACCAGCTCGTCTACACGGGCTCGATGCAGAACGGCAAAGCGTCGATCGGTTCGTGGCTCTCCTACGGACTCGGCACGCTCAATAAGGATTTGCCCTCGTTCGTGGTCTTGCACGCAAAACACACGAGCCCCTTCTCCAACGTGCAGGCGATTTCGTCGCGGTTGTGGGGCAGCGGTTATCTGGAGGGTCGCCACGCGGGCGTTTCCTTCCGCTCGCAGGGTGATCCCGTGCTGTATCTCAACGACGCGCCGGGCATCCCGCGCGACTTGCGCCGCAAGATGCTCGACGGCCTCGGCGAGCTGAATCGACGCAGCTACGAGCAAATCGGCGATCCCGAGATCCAAACGCGCACGCAGCAATACGAGTTGGCGTTTCGTATGCAGACGAGTGTGCCCGAGCTCGCGGACATGTCGGGTGAATCGCCCGCCACCTACGAACTCTACGGCGAGGAAGCGCGCACGCGCGGTTCGTTTGCGAGTTCGGCGCTGATGGCGCGGCGGCTCGTGGAGCGCGGCGTGCGGTTCGTGCAAATTTTCCACCGCGGTTGGGACCAGCATGGCAGCCTGCCGCGCGACATCGCGTCCCAGAGCAAAGACGTCGATCGTGCGTGCTACGGTCTCGTGCAAGATCTGAAACAACGTGGCATGTTGGACGACACCCTCGTGATCTGGGGTGGCGAGTTTGGCCGCACGGTTTACAGCCAAGGCACGCTCACCGAGACCAACTACGGCCGCGACCATCACCCGCGCTGTTTCACGATCTGGATGGCGGGCGGCGGCATCAAAGGCGGAGTGGTGCACGGCGAGACCGATGAGATGTCCTACAACATCGTGAAAGATCCGGTGCACGTGCGCGACCTGCACGCGACGATCCTGCACCTCCTCGGCCTCGATCACGAACGGTTGAGTTTCAAATTCCAGGGCTTGGACCAACGCCTCACGGGAGTGGTGCCGGCGCAGGTGGTGAAGGCGATTCTGGCGTGACGTGGCGGACGGAATCCGCCTTTGACTCTTCGGGTGCCGTCGACACGGTTTGTCTCATGCCGCCCGTGACCGCCGCCGCTGAAATGCTGACCGTCGAGGACTACCGTGCCACGCCGGAAGGGACGCGTTATCAGCTCGTCGAGGGAGCGCTTTACCTTATGTCACCTTCACCGAGATTCACGCACCAGGCGATCGTATGGAATCTGGTTGGCATCTTGAGCCGCTATCTGGAGCGGCACCCGGTGGGCCGCGCCTTTGTGGCCCCGTTCGATGTTTTCCTATCGGACAACGATGTCGTGCAGCCGGATGTTTTTTTCGTGGCCAATGACAGGTTGAAGGCGTTGCAGGATGACGGGGTTCACGGTGCTCCCGACTTGGTGATCGAGGTGCTCTCGCCCTCGACCGCCCAGCTCGACAAAAAAACCAAACGCCGCGTTTATGCGCAGGCGGGCGTGAAGGAGATGTGGCTCGTCGATCCGCTGCTGTCGCAAATCCAGCGCTACGATTTCGCGAGAGACACCGCGAAGCCGGTTGCGCTCATTGAGGAAAACGAGACGTTTTCGACGCCCCTGCTGCCGGATTTGACGTTATCGGCAGCGGAGATTTTCAAGCGATAGGTGCGGTGGATCGTGGTGGCGGGTGTGCCGCCGCAAATTTCTCATCCTGTTCGCTGGCCGACAGCGGGAGCTTTCTCCGTCTTTCCCGAGAGGCACGAGCTCGTGCGTCGGCACCATCGCCCACATCGCCATCGAACGCCTTCTGGTAGAGATCGTAGGTCGCAGGCCGGTCAACCGTTGTTGGAATCCTCACGGAGGGCGGTCTCCGCGCAAAAACGAGGGATTGCCTCGGCGCGGCAAGGTGGCGCATTTTTCCCGCGCTGTGCCCCCTCTGATGAGCCGTCGGTTCGTTATCCTGCTGTTACCCCTGCTGTCATTTTGGCCGGCGTTCGGAGCGGACGTGCACATCCCTGCGCAGATCGAGTTTAACCGCGATGTGCGGCCGATTCTGTCGGATAACTGTTTTTCGTGTCACGGACCCGACGCTGCGCATCGCAAGGCCAAGCTTCGCCTCGACGTGCGCGAGGCGGCGCTCGCCAAAGAGGCCTTTTTACCGGGCAAGCCCGCGGAGAGCGAACTGATCGCGCGGATCCGCTCTTCGGACGAGGACGAGATCATGCCACCGCCGGACTCACACAAAAAACTCTCCGCGCGCGATAAGGCCGTGCTCGCGCGTTGGATCGCACAGGGCGCCGAATATCAGAACCACTGGGCCTACGAGCCGCCGGTGAAGGCGTTGCTTCCCGCGGGGGCGAACCCCATCGATGCGCTCATCGCGCGCCGGCTCACGGAGGTCGGGATGAAGCCATCGCCCGAGGCCGATCGACGCACACTGATCCGGCGGCTGCGTTCCGATCTGCACGGTTTACCGCCGACCCCGGCGGAGGTGGCGGCGTTTGAAAACGACCGCGCGCCGGATGCCTACACGCGGCTCGTCGAGCGGTTGCTGGCGAGTCCGCACTACGGCGAGCGCATGGCGCTGGGGTGGCTCGATCTCGTGCGGTTTGCCGACACCATCGGCTATCACAGCGACAATCCGCGCAATGTCTGGCCGTATCGCGATTGGGTGATTGCGAGTTTCAATGCCAACAAGCGCTTCGATCGCTTCACGCTTGAGCAAATTGCCGGTGATCTGTTGCCCGACGCGAGTGTGGAGACGCGCGTGGGTTCGGCGTTCAACCGGTTGTTACTCTCGACCGAAGAGGGCGGGGCGCAGCCGAAGGATTACGAGGCGCGGATGGTCGCGGACCGCGTTCGCGCCATCGGCACGGCTTGGCTCGGACAGACGACGGGCTGTGCGCAGTGCCACGACCATAAGTTCGATCCGATCACGCAGCGGGACTTCTACGCGCTGGGAGCGTTCTTTACCGATGTGAAGGAGGCGTCGGTCGGCCGCCGTGAGGAGGGGATGCTGGTCACCACGCCGGAGCAAGACGCGCGCCTCGCGCAACTCGACGCGGCGGTGACCGCAGCGCGCCGCGCGGTCGCGGATCGTGGTGGGGAGATCGATGTGGCGCAGACGGAATGGGAGACCGAGAGTGGGGGCGCAACGCAGGGTGCCCCTCGCGACGTCGCGACTGCGTTGAAGAAGGAAAAGGCGACGCGCACCGCGAAGGAAAAATCGGCCGTACGCGATCACTTCCGCACCCAAGTCTCCACGGTCGCCCGGGCAGAACTCGACGCGCTCGCCGCCGCCGAGCGGACACGGAAAGAATTTGCCGACTCACTCCTGCATTGTCTCGTCACCGAGGCGTTGCCCGCATCGCAGCGCCGCACGGTGCGCCTGCTGCCCCGCGGGAACTGGATGGACGAGTCGGGTGAAGTGATGAAACCCGCGGTGCCTGGCTACCTGCCACAGCCGAGGCTCGACGGGCGCGAGCCGACGCGGCTCGACCTCGCGCGGTGGCTCGTCTCGCGCGAGAATCCGCTCACGGCGCGCGCTTTTGTGAATCGCCTCTGGAAACAGTTTTTCGGCACCGCTCTCAGCCGCGTGCCCAGCGACCTCGGCGCGCAGGGTGAGACGCCGCTCAATGGACCGCTGCTCGACTGGCTCACGTGCGAGTTTATGGACCGCGGTTGGGACGTGAAACACGTCGTGCGCACGATGGTGGCAAGTGCGACCTATCGGCAAATCTCGCTGGCGCCTCCCGCCCAACTCGCGGCTGATGCGGACAACCGCGAGTTCGCGCGGCAGGGACGCTTCCGTGTTGAGGCGGAGTTGGTGCGCGACGCGGCGCTCGCCGCCGGAGGCCTGCTCTCGCCGCACATTGGTGGGCCGAGCGTGAAACCCTACCAGCCGGCGCGGTATTGGGAGATGTTAAATTTTCCCGCGCGAGACTACGCCACCGAGCAGGGCGAAGCGCAGTATCGGCGCGGGCTCTACGTCTGGTGGCAGCGCTCCTTTCTCCACCCGAGCCTACTTGCGTTTGATGCGCCGAACCGCGAGGAGTGCGTCGCCGAGCGCAACCGTTCCAACTTGCCCCAGCAGGCGCTCGTACTGCTCAACGATCCGACCTACGTCGAGGCGGCCCGCGGTTTGGCGACGCGCATCCTGGCCGAGGGTGCCGGCACGACGGAGGCGCGACTGACGTTCGCGTGGAGCCGTGCGTTGCAACGTGCCCCGCGCGCCGCGGAAGCGCGCATCGCGACCGCGCTGCTCGACGCCCACCTGCGCGCTTACCGCGCCGATGTGCCGGCGGTGGACGCGCTCCTCGCGACGGGTGATTCGCCTGTGCCCGTCGGGCTCGACCGCGAAGCCCGCGCCGAACTCGCCGCGTGGACGCACGTCGCGCGCGTGTTGCTCAACCTCCACGAATTTATCACGCGCGACTGACGAACCATGAACATTTTTCCGACCCCGTTTCAAACTCGTCGTGCGTTCATCGGTCGTGTGTCGCAGGGCGTGGGCGGCGTGGCGCTCGCTTCGCTGCTGGAAAAAGGTGGCGCATCGCTCTTCGCCGCGCCTGCGCTCGCGGGCACCCGCGGCGTGATTCACCCGCTCCCGCTGCCGCAAAAAGTGAAGCGCGTGATCTGGCTCACGATGGCCGGCGGTCCGTCGCAGTTCGAGACCTTCGACCCGAAGCCGAAGCTCGCCGCGATGCACGGCGAGGCGATGCCCGAGAGCTTCACGCGGGGCCAGCAACTCGCGCAGCTCCAGGGCCAGAAGCTCGTGTGCCACGGACCCCAGTTTCCGTTCGCCAAGTTCGGGGAAAATCAGACCGAAATCAGCACGCTGCTCCCGCACATCGGTTCCGTGGTGGACGACATTTGCCTGATCCGCTCGATGACGACCGACGCGATCAACCACGACCCGGCGCATATGTTTATGAACACCGGCGCGCAGATTGCCGGCCGCCCCAGCATGGGCGCGTGGATCAACTACGGGCTCGGCAGTGAGGCGGAGAACCTGCCCGGCTTCGTCGTGATGGTGACGACTGGCCCCGGGCGTTCGCCGCAGCCGATTGCCACGCGACAATGGAGCAGCGGATTTCTTCCGAGCAAATTTCAGGGCGTGCAACTCCAGAGTCGCGGTGACGCGGTGCACTACCTCGCCAACCCCGGTCGCGTGTCGCGCGCGCAGCAGGGTGCCGACATCGGCGCGATCAACGCGCTCAATCGCCAGCACGACGCCTTCGTCGCGGACCCCGAGATCGCCACGCGCATCGCGCAATACGAACTGGCGTTTCAGATGCAGGCGAGTGTGCCCGAGCTGACCGACCTGCGCGGCGAGGACGCGCGCACCCTCGCGCTCTACGGCTGCACGCCGGGCGATGGGTCCTTTGCGAGCAACTGCTTGCTGGCGCGTCGGCTCGCGGAACGCGGCGTGCGTTTCATCCAGCTCTACCATCGCGACTGGGATCACCATAGTCTGCTCAAGGAGGAGTTGCCCCTGCGCGCCAAGGAGACCGACCAAGCCTCCGCCGCCCTCATCACGGATCTCAAACAACGCGGGATGCTTGACGACACGCTGGTCGTGTGGACCGGCGAGTTTGGCCGCACGCCGATGTCGCAGGGCAACAAGGGTCCGACTGGCCGTGACCACCACAACAAGTCGATGTCCATGTGGCTCGCCGGTGGCGGCATCCGACGCGGGTTCGTCTACGGTGCGACCGACGACCTCGGCTATGCCGCGACCGAAAACATCTGCAACGTGCACGATCTCCACGCGACGATGCTGCACCAACTCGGCATCCGCCATGACGCGTTCAGTGTGAAGTTTCAGGGCCTCGATGCGAAGCTCACCGGCGTCGAGGGCGCGAGCGTGATCGAGGGAATACTGGCCTGAGGGCGCCTGCCAACTGGGGGGGGCTGTAAAAAGAAGGGTGCTCTTCTGCGCCAAGTAATCGTCGTGGGCTTGCCAGTCAGCATTGAGGGTGTTCGCTATCTTTAATCGTCTTCGCGGTCTCGCCTTAAAATCTCCCCCATGCGTCGTCTCCTTTTCCCCTCTGCCGTTGCGCTGGTATTGGTCCTGCCCTCCGTTCGGGCCGCCGCGCCGGCCGCCACCAAGCTCTCGTTTAACACGCACATTCAGCCCATCCTCGCGGAGAACTGCTACACGTGCCACGGCATCGACGCGAGTTCGCGCAAGGCCGAGTTGCGCCTCGACCGGGTCGAGTTTGCCACCGCCAAGCGCAAAGACGGCGGGCCGGCGATTGTCCCGGGCAAACCGGAGCAGAGCCCCCTCGTCGAGCGCATCGAATCGAAGGACGAAAAGAAAATCATGCCGCCGCCCGAGGGGCACAAGACGCTCAAACCGGAGGAGATCGCCACGTTGCGCCGGTGGATCACCGAGGGCGCGGTCTATGAGGAGCACTGGTCTTTCATTGCCCCAAAGCGTCCGGCGGTTCCGGTCGTGGCTCGAGCGCAGTCGAAGCACGTGCGCAATCCGATCGATGCTTTTGTCGTCGCGCGTTTGGCCCGGGACGGACTCACGCCATCTGCTGAGGCGGATCGCCGCACGTTGATCCGCCGCGCGGCGCTCGATCTGACCGGGATCGTGCCCTCGCCGGAAGACGTGGAGGCGTTCGTGGCGGACAAGTCGGCGGACGCTTATGAGCGGGTGGTGGACCGGCTGTTGGCGAGCCCACGCTTTGGTGAACACCGCGCGCGCTACTGGCTCGACTATGTGCGTTACGCGGACACGCACGGTATCCACTTCGACAACTATCGCGCCATTTGGCCGTATCGCGACTACGTGATCGGTGCGTTTAACTCGAACAAACGCTTCGACACTTTCGTGCGCGAGCAACTCGCCGGCGATTTGTTGCCGGCGCGGACGCTCGATCAATTGGCGGCGACAGGATTTGTGCGCTGTAATCCCACGACCAATGAGGGCGGCACGATCACCGAGGAAGTTTCCGTGAACCAGACCCGCGACCGCGTGGAGGCGTTTGGCGCAACCTTCCTCGGCCTCACCACGGGCTGCGCGGCGTGTCACGATCACAAGTTCGATCCGTTCTCGCAAAAAGACCACTACGGCCTCGCCGCGTTTCTCGGGAATACGGCGGAGAAACCGTGGGATCTCAATATCGCGGAGCCGCTGCCGGTGCTGCGTTTGCCCAAGCCGGAGATGACGGCGGCGGCGGAATTTGTGCTCGGACAGAAGGCGACTTTGCAGGAGAGACTCGACGCCCGCCGCGTGCGGGGTGTGGAATTGACCGCTGCTTGGCTGGCCGCCGGCAACAAACCAAAACCGGTCGACGCCACCGGGCTTGAGCTGCGTCTCCGCCTCGATGAAGGGAAGGGCGAGGTCCTGAAAAATTCTGCACCCCGGGCGAAAGTGGCGGAGTTTAAGGCGGACACCAACCCGCTGGTCTGGGGTGAAAATACGTGGTTCTGGCCCTCGATGCGCATGGATATTCTTTCGCGGATCAATCTGGGCGACCACGGCGACGTCGATCTTGGCGACAAGTTTTCCGCCGGCAGCTGGATTATGTTGCGCGCCAAACCCGGTGGCGGGGTGCGCACGGGCACGGGCAACGGCACGCTCCTCGCGCGCATGGGCGACGCGAAACGGAAGGGTGGGGCGGGCTGGGAAATCGCGCAGGAGAGTTTGCAGATTGTGTTCAGCCTGACGCCGGACGCGCCTCCGCCGAAACTCGCGGACGGGATCGCCGGGGTGGCCACGCCCCCCGCTGCGGGCACGGCGGTGGCCAAGAAAAAAGGGAAAACCGCGCCGGGCTCCACTCCGCCGGCGTCCGCGGCCACGCCGCCGAGGCGAGGCCTCCAAGTGGCGACCAAAATCGGGCAAATCACGCGCGACGAATGGCAGCACGTGTTCGTGACCTATGACGGTTCCAGCAAACCATCGGGCGTTAAAATTTATCTGAACGGCAAACTCGCCGAAATCGAGGTGAAGTTGGATTCCCTCGCAGAAAAAGACTCGATCCGCACGGATGCCGCGATGCACGTCGGTCGCCGCGACGACTTCAATCCGATGCGCGAAACTCGCTTTCAGGATGTGCGCTTCTACACGCGGGCGCTCGCGGCCGACGAGGTGGCGCGACTGCCGTATGAGGACGTCGCCGGTGAGATCGTGGCGCGACAACCCGATGGGAAAAAGTGGACCACGGAAGAGAAGTTCGTCGTCGTCGATCGTTTTTACCTCGGGAGCAAAGACGCCGAGACGACGGATTTGGCGGCGGCGGTCGCGGTGCATGACAACGCGTTTGACGTCCTGACGAAGGACGGCACGGCGACGCTGATCGCGCTGGAGAAATCGACGCCGGCCTTTGCCGATGTGTTGAAGCGCGGGGATTACTTCGCCCGCGGCGAACGGGTGGAACCGAGTGTGCCGCACTTTCTGAGCGACCTGCCGGCCGGTGCGCCGCGCAATCGCCGGGGGCTCGCGGAGTGGTTGCTCGCGCCGACGCAACCGCTGATGGCGCGAGTGACCGTGAACCGGATGTGGCAGGAAGTCTTCGGACGCGGATTGGTCGAGAGCGCGGGCGATTTCGGCATTATGGGTGATCGGCCCTCGCACCCCGAATTGCTCGACTGGCTCGCGGTGGAGTTTCGCGACAGCAACTGGGACGTGAAGAAATTCTACCGACGACTTGTGACCTCGGCCACCTATCGGCAGTCGGCCGTGGCGACACCCGAGCGCCTCGCCAAAGATGCCAGCAACAAGCTCCTCTCACGCGGGCCGCGCTTCCGGATGGATGGCGAAATGTTGCGCGACAGTGCGCTCGCGAGCGCCGGCCTCCTCGTGGAAAAGATTGGTGGCGCCTCGGTGCGGCCGTATCAGGCGCCGGGAATTTGGGAAGAAGTGGCGATGCCGGAGTCGAACACGAAGACGTATGTGGCCGACAAGGGTGAGGGGCTCTACCGGCGCAGCGTTTATACGTTTTGGAAACGCGCGTCGGCCCCGGCGGCGTTGGAAACCTTCGATGCGACGTCGCGCGAAGTGGTCTGCTCGCGTCGGGCGCGCACGAATACGCCCTTGCAGGCGTTCGTCACGATGAACGATCCGCAGTGGGTCGAGGCGGCGCGGAAATTGGCGGAGCGGGCGATGAAGACGTCGGCGAAAACAGAGCAACGGCTCGACACCCTCGCGCGCCTGACCCTCGCGCGCGCGCTGGATGCGCGAGAGACGGCGGTGCTCACGAAGACGGCGGAGATGTTCCACGCGAAGTTCGCGGCGAACGATGCGGATGCGAAAGCCATTCTTTCCGTGGGTGAGTCGCCCGCCGATCCGACTTTGTCGGTCAATGAACTTGCGCCGTGGACCCTCGTCGCGAGCCAATTTCTCAACCTCGATGAATTTCTGACCAAGTAAAGTAGGGCAGGGTCTCTGCCCCGCCCTCTGCATCTCGCTCACTCTCCTCTGAGGGCGGGGCAAAGACCCTGTCCTACCTCACACCATGAATCCCCACTCCTCCGATCACCCCCTGTGTTCCGACCATGGCGGCGAGCATCCGACCGTCCTCGATTTGCCCCACGTGCCCCTCGGCCTGAAACGCGAGTGGCTCGATCTGGAGACGCGGCGGCACTTCCTCGGGCAAGGCGTCAAAGCCCTCGGTTGGGCCGGTCTCGCAACGCTGCTCGGGCGTTCCGCGCCGAATTTGTTGGCGAACTCACCGATCCCCGGTGCGCCGGCCTTCCTCCCGCACTACGCTCCGAAAGCGAAGCGCGCGATTTACCTCTTTATGGCGGGTTCGCCCTCGCAGTTTGAGACGTGGGACTACAAGCCTGCGCTCGCAGATTTGTTCGACAAAGATTTGCCGGAGTCGGTGCGCGGCGGGCAGACGCTCACGGGCATGACGGCGAGCCAGACGCGTTTTCCGATTGCGCCGAGTATCTATAAATTTGCCCGGCATGGGAAAGCGGGCCGGTTTATTTCCGAGCTCTTTCCCTACACGGCAAAAGTGTCCGACGAGCTGTGCGTGATCAAATCGCTCCATACGGACGCGATCAATCATGAGCCCGCGATCTTGCAGCTGACGACGGGCAACATGTTTCCCGGCCGGCCGTCGATCGGTTCGTGGCTCTCCTATGGCCTGGGCGCGATGAATGAGGAGCTGCCCACCTTCGTCGTGATGACGTCAAAGATGCCGCACCGCACGAACGTGCAGGCGCTCTCGAACCGGCTGTGGTCCTCGGGGTTTCTCTCGCCGGAACACGCGGCGGTGGCGTTGCGCTCGGGGAGCGATCCCGTGCTCTACCTCAACAATCCGAAGGGCGTCGAAAGCGATGTGCGCCGGGCGATGATCGACGGCGTCAACGACTTGAACCGCCAGTTGTTCGAGCGCGTCGGTGATCCGGAAATCAACGCCCGGATTTCTCAATACGAGATGGCGTTCCGCATGCAGACGTCGGTGCCGGAGCTCACGGATTTCTCGAATGAGCCGCAATCCACGTGGGATCTCTACGGGCCGAAAGCGAAGGAGCCCGGCACATTCGCCTACAACTGCCTGATGGCGCGGCGCCTTGCCGAACGCGGCGTGCGGTTCACGCAGATATTCCTCCGGAGTTGGGATCAACACAGCAACCTGCCGAAGAACATCAAACTGATGGCCGAGGATTCGGATCAGCCGACCTATGCGCTTGTGACGGACCTCAAACGCCGCGGACTCTTGGACGACACCGTCGTGATCTGGGGTGGCGAGTTTGGCCGCACGGTTTATTCGCAGGGCACGCTCACCCCGACCAATTATGGCCGCGATCACCATCCCCGTTGCTTCAGCATGTGGATGGCGGGAGGGGGCGTGAAGCCCGGGATGTCCTACGGCGAAACGGATGATTTTTCTTACAACATCGTGAAAGACCCGATGCACATTCGTGATCTGCACGCGACGATCCTTCACCTCTTCGGCCTCGATCACAGCAAACTGTCGTTCAAGTTTCAGGGCCTCGATCAGAAACTCACGGGCGTCCTGCCCTCGAAAGTCATCAATGACCTCCTGGCTTAGTCGCATATTTTCCGTAGCCCGCTTCGTGAGAAGTGGCAACGCATCGCCCTCTGCTCGTCGTCCCTCCCCGCTCTCACGAGTAGGGCGACAAGGCGTCGCGTTTTTGGCCATCGCGGTGTCCTCGGCCCGCGCCGAAGACACCTTCTTCGCGAAACGCGTCACGCCCATTCTCGAGCAGAAGTGCGTCGTCTGCCACGGTGCCGAAAAACAAAAGGGCAAACTCCGCCTTGATAGTTTTGCCCACCTCATGCGTGGCGGCGAAGGGGGACCGGCGGTGACGGCCGGTGATCCGAAGGGGAGCGAACTCTTTGTGCGCGTGACGTTGCATCCGGAGGACGAGGATTTTATGCCGGCCGACAGCAAGCCGCCGCTGACGCCTGATGAAGTGAAGGTGCTCGAACTCTGGATTGCCGCCGGTGCATCCGAGGTGATCGCGCTTGCCGCGATCAAGGGAGCGCCGGCGCTGGCGGCACCGAAGGCGGCGGTCCTTCCGCTTGCCCCCGACTGGCGCGCGCGCGCGCCGCAGATTGCCCAATTGGAAAAGGCTCTTGGAATTCGCCTCGTGCCACGCTCGATGGTGGCGACGGACGGACTCGTGCTGCGGACCGCGAGTTCCCCGGGCCGCTGCGACGATACGACGCTCGCGAAACTCGCGCCCGTAGCCGACCTCATCGTCGAAGCCGAGTTGGCCCGGACGAAAATCACCGACGCCGGTCTGGCGGTCGTGGGGACGTTTGTGAATCTCCGGGTGCTCGACCTCACGCGCACGGCGGTCACGTCGACCGGTTTGAACGACCTGTTGGCGTTGAAAAATTTGGAAACCCTCAACCTGACCGCGACCGCCGTGGATGATAGCGGTGTCGCCGCGCTGCGCCAGATGGCCTCGATCAAGCAGACGTGGGTATTTGAGACCAAAGCCGGCGGGGCCGACAACCCGACGGCGGCTGCGAAAAAATAGTCCGCAGCGCATGTCCTCGTGGATTTTCCGGCTGGTGGTGGGAGGGATCGTCTGTTCGGCGGTCGGGCTGTGGGCTGCACCCGCCTCGCGGGAGCCAGCCAACCTCGATCTGCTCAAACAGGAGATTGGGCGTTACGTGGAAGCGGGAACATACCGGGAGGACATCGCGGCCGTGGCGGCGGAGGCGACCGCGTGGTTGGAGCGCCGCGCGGCGCAGGGCGGCAAGCGCCTCACCGTGGTCTTTGATCTCGACGAAACGCTGATCTCGAATTGGCCACACCTAAAGGAAATGGGTTTCGGCTACGTGCCCGACGTATGGACTGTTTGGGTGAAGTCAGCGCGCGGCCCCGCGATCGAGCCCGTGCGCGAAGTCTATCGCGCGGCGCGGCGGATCGGGCTCGAAGTCGTGTTTTTGACGGGGCGGACCGAGCGTGACCGCATCGGCACCGAGGAAAACCTACGCGCCATCGGCTGTGGCGACTATGTCATGTTGATTTGCAAGGCGGACGCGGCCAAAGAGACGACGGAGCAGTTCAAAACTGCGGCCCGGGCCAAGCTCGAAGCCGGAGGCCACGTTATTATCGCCAACCTCGGTGATCAGGACAGCGACTTGGTGGGCGGCCACGCGGAAAAAATCTTTAAGCTGCCGAATCCGTTTTATTTCACGAAGTGAGCGTCGACGAAGGGCCGGTCGAAAGCGGGAAAAAAGAAAAGGGTGCCGCCCTGTTTCCAGTGGGTGGCCACCGGTGACTGCCATGCTCCGGTTCCCCGGCAATTCTTAGAGGTCTTGGAGTTCGTCAAGTTGTGACCGGCGGCGTCCCTGCCTGCCGGTCTGGCGGGCGTGTAGCCGAATCCCGCTACCCCGGGCCAAATCGCCAACCCATCGGAATCAGCGGGGAACCAAAATTAAACGAAAAAAAGCCACGCGAGAGGCTCGCGTGGCTCGGAAAGTCGGCCCGGACGGACGGGATCTCGCCTTACTTTTTTGGTGCCTGAGCTTGGATTTCGGCGAGACGCTTATCCAAATCGGCCATTTTGGCGACGAGTTCTTCTTCGCGTTTCTTGCGTTCGCTGCTGTTCACGATGCTGAGGCTGGCAGCGTCTTTAATGACGTTGGCCGGGAGCGTGAGGAGGCGGGTGATGAGGCCCTGGTCCTTGAAGGAACTCAGATAGAGCGCGGTGATTTCGTGGGACAGCTTGAGTGAGTCTTGTGCGACGGTCTGGGTCGTCACGATGTTGTTTTGGAGGACTTGGTTTTTCGCGAGTTCAGCCGTGAGGACGGTGCCCACCTGATTGGAAATGCGGTTGCTATATTTCTCGATGGAATCGCGCGTGAGATTTTGGTCCTTCGACATTTCGGCCAAGATGGGCTGGATTTTCTCGGCCATGCGGGTGGAAACCTTGTCCGACTGTTCGTTTTGCATCTTGTCGGCTTCCTCGGGTGATTTGGGGAGCGGATTGTAGGGTTGGACTTTCTTGGCGATGGCGTCGGCGAGGGCGTCCATGCGCTCAACGTTGAGCTTCTGGATCTCTTCATCGGTGCGGAACATATCGGCTTCGCGCTTCGAGATGGCGTCGCGGAGGAGTTTATTGGTGGCGTCGATCTGGCGACGGTTCTCTTCGGAGGCCGCTTTGAGCGCATCGTTTTGCTCGCGCAACGGGATGAGTTGGGAGCGCTGTTTGTCACTCAACTCGGAGACGGTCTGCTGGTGGACCCAGAAGGCCCCCGCAATCACGAGGAGTGCGGTCAGGACGATGGAGGGAAGTTGGTCTTTGAATTTTTGCCACATAACGGGAATGGAATGGTTGGTTGGACGGTGGGGGCATTTAGCGGTGAAAAGGAGGCGAATGCAACGCCGCGGTGGGGCAGGGCGGGGCGGCGTTTTTTGCAGTTGTTATTGGCGAGGTGGTTCGCACGTTGGCGCGATGAGCCTCAATCGCTGGGAGCAGAGAGTGTTTGATTACTGGCAGAGTCATCGTGACGAAAGACAGTTCTGGCAGGAAAAAGTTCGCGCCTTGGCGAAAGCCAGTGCGGATGACCATGCGGCGGCGACGCGGCTGGATCATGATTTTTGGCGCTACTATGAGGAGCGCAGCGGTGTGGTGGCCGTGTTTAAGGAGGCGGCGCGGCACGAAGGACTCAAGCGGACGAGCATGAAGAATTTGGCCGAATTGGTGTTGCGGCTATGGGTCGAGCCGCGGCCGAAAAAAAAGCCCGCGGAAGGCAGCGGCGAAACTGGGCCCGCGCAGCCTTACGCATAAGCATGGCGCTACCGTGGCGTGCGGCGGCCTACTGGTGCGTGAAATTATTGCGTGGCGAATTGGAACTTTCACGGAGCCGTGCTTACCTACCAGCAGTTCAATTTTCTCCTCCGCTTAGCGGGGGAGAATTGGGGTAAGTAAGAAAGTAATGGACGGACCGCTTAGGGGTAGGCGGTCCGTCCTCTTTTTTTGGTCTTTTCAAGCGCGCTGCGGTCAACGCGCTCCACCTCAGGCGATGGCGGCCGCCACGGGTTTGTCGGCCTTGTCGTGGTAATCGGCGGGAGTGCCCGTTGGTTTCACGTAGCCGGTGCGGATAACGAAGTCGCCGAAGCGTTCACCGGGGGTGCGCTCGAGGGCGTAGCGGCGGATGATCGGGCCCAGGAGCGCGACGATGTCAGTGTCCAGCACGCTGGCTTTGTAGAGGATGTTCAGGCGGGAGCCGTTGAAGGCGGCGCCGAGATAGACGTTATATTTGCCGGGAGCGCGACCGACGAAACCGATTTCGGCGAGGTAGGGGCGGCCGCAACCGTTGGGGCAACCCGTGATGCGGAGGGTGATCTCGTCGTGGCGGAGGCCGGCGGCTTCCATTTCGGTTTCGAGGTTGGCGACGAGCTCCGGGAGGTAGCGTTCGCTTTCGGCGAGTGCGAGGCCGCAGGTCGGCAGCGCGACACAGGACATCGCGTTGAGGGCGAGGCCAGAGACGTTGTTGGCGGTATCCAGTTTGTGTTTGCGCAGCAGAGCGTCGATGACGGGCCGCTCGGCGGGCTGCACGCTCGCGATGATGAGATTTTGATTCGCGGTAAGGCGGAAGTCGCCTTTGTGGGCGAGGGCGATCTCGCGGAGGGCCGTCTTGAGCTTGAGCTCGGGGGTGTCCTTCACGCGACCGCTCATGAGGAACAGTGTGTAGTGGCTCGTGCCGTTCTCGCCGTCGACCCAGCCGTAGCGGTCGCCCATGTGCGTGAATGCGAATTGGCGCGAAGAGCCGAGCCGGTAACCGAGGCGACGCTCCACTTCTTCGCGGAACCAGACGAGGCCGCGGTCCTCAATGGTGTATTTGAGACGAGCGTGTTTGCGGTCGGTGCGGTCGCCGAAGTCGCGTTGGACGAGCATCACTTTTTCCGCGACATCGACGGCTTGGCTGGCGGTGCAATAGCCGAGTAGGTCGGCGATGCGGGGGTAAGTTTCGACTTGGTTGTGCGACATCCCGAGTCCGCCGCCGACCGTGACATTGAAGCCGGCGATTTTCTGGCCGGTGGCGTCGGCGATGGCGATGAAGCCGAGGTCATGCGCGAAGATGTCCACGTCATTGCTCGGCGGGATGGCCACGACGGTTTTGAATTTCCGCGGGAGATAGGTTGCGCCGTAGAGGGGTTCGGACTCAGGTTCGCCGCCGGCGACGAGGTCTTCGCCGATCCAGATCTCGTGATAGGCGCGGGTGCGGGGCGAGAGGTGGTCGCTGATGGCCTTCGCGGTGCGCAGGGCGTCGGCGTGCAAGGAGGACTGCTCCGGATTCGGGTTGCACATGACGTTGCGATTCACGTCGCCGCAGGCGGCGAGCGTATCGAGCAACGAGCGGTTCACGGCATTGATGGCGGACCAGAGATTGCCCTTGAGGATGCCGTGAAACTGAAAGGCTTGGCGGGTTGTGAGCTTGAGCGTGCCGTTGGCGTGGGTGTTGGCGAGGGCGTCGAGCGTGACCCATTGCGCTGGCGTGCAGACGCCGCCGGGGACACGGATGCGCGCCATGAAGCTGAAGGCTTTTTCCTTGTTCTCTTTGCGGCGCTGCGAGCGGAGGTCGCGATCATCCTGCGGGTAGATGCCGTGGAATTTCGTGAGCAGAGAACTGTCTTCGGTGATCGAGCCGGTCGAGTGATCGGCGAGGTCACGGAGAATATTTCCACGGAGAAAATTGCTCTCGGCCTTGATGCCCTCGTTTTTGGCGAGGGGCTTGGCGGCGGGAGCAGTGGGCGCGGTGGCGGGGGAGGTGGCGGGCGTGGAACTCATGCGAGGGTGGGAGCGTGGAGGTTGAAAAGGGTGTTGCGCAAGGCTGCGGCGAGCGCGGGCGCAGCGAGTGCGTGCGTGCCGACGAGATCAGTGAGGTGGCAGCACAGCGCCGGACTGGCGGCCTCGGCCGCACCGCAAATTTGAGCGATGTCGCCACCGGGACCGGCGTGGCGGCCGGGTGAAAGAAACAGCAAGGCGACCACGACGTCGGTGTGGGCGCGCATGGGCGAGGTGCCGGGGGAGGACAGGACCGCGAGGGCCTCCGCCAGGAGCGGCTGGTTGTGGGGGTGCGCGCCACCTTCCATCGAGGCGGCGGTGACCGACAAGACGTCGGAGCCGAGCAACGCACGAACTTCTCCGGCTAGGCGGTCGCGCAGCGCCGCAGACACGGGCGAGGGGCCGCCGTGGTCGACGACGAGGACGGGCGGGTGATCGAGGGACGCGACGTCGATGGTCGCGCGCACCCGGGCCGCCACGATTTGAGAAATCACGCCGGCCTCGGCCAGGCCGGTGGTAAAAGTAAACGTGAACGGCGTCTCGGCGTGTTCGTGTTGGAGTTTTTCGAGATCGTGGCGGAGTGCGGAACCGATCGCTCCCTGGGCGCTAATAAAGAACGGGGCGAAAACAAAATGGCGCTCGCCGAGGGTCAGATGGCGGCGCACGAAGGGCGCGAGCGTGGTGCCGGGTAAATCGCCATCGAGCGCCGCGAGCGGGATGCGGTCACTGTGTTTCCACGACACCGCATGAACGGTCGTTGCAAGGATCACGGACAACTCCGTGGCGACGACGCGGAGATTGCGCGTCGCGGCGGGCTCGAGCGAGCCGTTGTCGATCAGGGCGACTGTCATGGGCTGGGCTTCCACTCCGTGCCGCTCGCGGCCACCGCTGATTCGAACCACGCGAGTTTGGTGGAGAGCGCGGCGACTTCGCCGATCACGACGATCGCGGGCGCGCCGAAGCCGGCGTGTTCGGATTCGAGCGCGACTTTGGCGACGGAGGTGAGCAGTTGGCGGTGGTCGCCGGTGGTCGCGGATTGGACTACGAGGGCGGGCGTCGCAGGGGAGAGCCCACCGGCCTGCAGACGGCGGGTGATCGTCGCGAGATTTTTCATGCCCATGTAGAGACAGAGCGTGGCGCCGAGTTTTCCGTAGTGCTCCCAATGAATCGCGGAGTCGGGTTTGTTCGGGTCCTCGTGACCGGTGAGGAAAACGACCGCCGAGGCGTGGGCGCGATGAGTGAGCGGAACGCCGGCGTAGGCGGCGGCTGCCAGCGCGGATGTAACGCCGGGCACGACCACGAAAGGGACGCCGGCTTCGACGAGCGCTTCGGCTTCTTCACCGCCGCGTCCAAATACAAACGGATCGCCGCCCTTGAGCCGCACAACGGTTTTACCCTCGCGCGCCAGACGGATCAAAATGCTTTCGATGTCACGTTGCGGGCAGCAGAAGCCGCCGCCTTTTTTCCCCACGAAGATGCGTTCGGCGTCGGCGCGGGCGACAGTGAGAATTTCGGGCGCGACCAAATAATCGTAAACGATCACATCCGCTTCTCCGATGAGGCGGTGGGCCTTGCGCGTGAGCAACTCCGGGTCACCGGGGCCGGCACCGACGAGGTAGACCGTGCCGTTCATTGCCGGGGAACGCGCCGCGCCGCCCAGGCCGTTCCCGGCTGACGAAACCTCGCTGAAGTGAACTGCCTTGAGTTAATCATGACATCTTTAGTAGATATGACTTGTTTTGATCTTTACCCTTTGGCTTACAGGTGCAAGCATTCTCCTTGTCATGTCTGTAAACCACCTCGCAGTTATGAGCCAGACGCCAAGTCTGACGCTCGATAAAATCGTCCTTAATCCCGTATTTTACGGGGTTTAGTCGCGCGAACCCAGGTCCGATATATTCGAATCCAATGACCCTGACTCCTGCTGAAATCATTCGTTTGAATAGCGAATTGCGCGCCAAGTCTCCCCTCGAGGTGGTCCGCTGGGCCGTCGCCCAACCCGGCGCTCGCGCGATCGTTTCGACGAATTTCCGGCCCTACGAAGCCGCGATCTTACACCTCGCGGTGCAGGCTCAGGCGGACATTCCTGTGCTCTGGGTCGACCACGGCTACAACCGTCCTGCGACCTACAAGCATGCGGAGGAGTTGAAGGCGCGCCTGAAACTTAATCTCAAGCCCTACCTGCCGCGCGTGACCGCCGCCCACCGCGATGCGATTTACGGACCGATTCCGACCACCGAGGACGAGGAGGGTCTGAAGAAATTCAGTGCCGTGATGAAGCTCGAGCCCTTCCAACGCGGCATGAAGGAACTCGCACCGACGGTGTGGATCACGGCGCTGCGCAAGGTTCAGAATCCAAATCGCGCAGGCCTCGACATCGTGTCACTCGACGAAAATTTCGGTGCCCTCAAGGTCAGTCCGCTCTTCTACTCCAGCGACGCCGAGCTCGACGCCTACCTCGCACAGCACAACTTGCCCAACGAATGGGATTACTTCGATCCCGCCAAGGCCGACGAGAAGCGCGAGTGCGGGCTACATGCCGCTTGGGGTAAAACCGCAGCGCACAGCGCTGCGGTTTCGGAGTCTGGGGTTTAGGATCAAGGGTCTCGGATTTATGGGCGAACCATTTGAAAATACGGAGGCGTGGAAGTCGGCGCGGGCGCTGACGAACGCCGTCTACTCGCATTGCCGCCGCGAGCAGTTATCTGGCGACTTCGGCTTACGTGATCAGCTCCAACGCGCCGCTGTTTCCGTGATGAACAACAGAGCCGAAGGTTGGGCGAGTTTGCACCTGCTGGAGAAGCGCCAGGCTTATAACATCGCCCGCCGTTCGTGTGGCGAGGTGCGTTCGATGACCAACGTGCTCGTGGACAACCAGTATGTCACCCCAACTGAGCAGGCCGCGTTGTTGGCGCTTTGCCTCCATGCGGGAAAACTCATCACCGGCCTCATTCGGTCCCTCGACGCTCGTGCCTGAATCCAGACCCAGAGCCTAGACCCCAGACCCTATTTATTTTCCGATGTCTTCCTACCATCTCGACCATCTTCAGCATCTCGAAACCGAGGCCATCCACATTATGCGGGAGGTCGCGGGCGAATTTGAGCGGCCCGCGCTGCTCTTCTCGGGCGGAAAGGATTCCATCTGCCTCCTGCGCCTGGCGGAGAAAGCGTTTCGCCCGTCGGACCTGCCGACGCCCTTGCTCAACGTGGATACGGGCCACCACTTTCCCGAGCTCAATGAATTCCGCGACCGCCGCGCGAAGCAACTCGGGGCGAAGCTGATCGTGCGCACCGTCGAGGACGCGATTGCGAAAGGGATCGCCCAGCCCGCCCCGGGCGAGATCAGCCGCAACCGTCTGCAAATCCCCACACTGCTGGCGGCGATCGAGGAGTTTCGTTTCGACTGCTGCATCGGCGGCGCGCGGCGCGACGAAGAAAAGGCCCGCGCCAAGGAGCGCTTCTTTAGTTTCCGTGACAGCTTTGGCCAATGGGATCCGAAAAATCAGCGCCCGGAAATCTGGAATCTTTACAACGGTCGATTGAATCAGGGCGAAAACATGCGCGTTTTCCCGATCAGCAACTGGACCGAGATGGACGTGTGGGAATACATCCAACGCGAGCAGCTCGAAGTCCCGAGCATCTATTTCAGTCACAAACGCCAGTGCGTGCGTCGCGGCGGCCAGTGGCTGCCGGTCAACACGCTCGTGCCGCCCAAGGCCAATGAGGACGTGCGCGAGCTCGTCGTGCGCGTCCGTACCATCGGCGACATTATCAGCACCGGCTGCGTAGAATCTCCCGCGACCACGACGGCCGATATCATTGCGGAAATCGCGGCGGCGCGGGTGACCGAGCGCGGCTCACGCGCCGACGACAAGTCCTCCGAAGCCGCGATGGAAGACCGGAAAAAAGCCGGATATTTCTGAAAAATTTACCGAAGAAGCTATGTCTCTCACTCCACTTTCCAGCGCCGCGCCGTTGCCCGTTGATATTCTCCGCTTTAATACGTGCGGCAGCGTCGACGATGGTAAATCCACGCTCATCGGGCGCCTCCTCTACGATTCAAAATCATTGATGGAGGATCAGATTGAGGCGCTCGAGCGCTCGGCCGACATCACCGGCGGCGGGCAGATCAATCTCGCCAATCTCACCGACGGCCTTCGTGCCGAGCGGGAGCAGGGCATCACGATCGACGTCGCGTATCGCTACTTCGCGACACCGCGCCGCAAGTTCATCATCGCGGACACCCCGGGCCACGTCCAATACACGCGCAATATGGTGACGGGCGCCTCCTCGGCGAACCTCTCCATCGTGCTCGTCGATGCGCGCCTCGGCGTCATCGAACAAAGCCGCCGACACACGGCGATCGCGGCTTTACTGCGCATTCCTCATTTGGTGGTAGCCGTCAACAAGATGGATCTCGTGGGTTGGAGCGAAGCGCGTTTCTTGGAAATTCGCGCGCAGTTCGAGGAGTTCCTGCCGCGGCTCGATATCAAGGATGTGAAATTCATCCCGATGAGTGCGCTCAATGGCGACAACGTCGTCGATGCCTCGACCCACACGCCGTGGTATGGCGGTCCGACGTTGCTCAACCACCTCGAGACGGTGCACATCGCGAGCGATTGGAATCTCAACGGTTTCCGCCTGCCGGTGCAGTGGGTCAACCGGCCGAACAATCCGACCGATGAATCGCTCCACGATTTTCGCGGCTTCAGCGGCCAGATCGCCGGCGGGATCGTGCGGACCGGGCAGAAGATCATCGCGTTTCCCGCCGGGATGGTGACCACGGTGAAACAAATCTGGACTTACGATGGCCCGGTGGTGGAGGCGTTTTGCCCCCAGTCCATCACGCTGGTGCTCGAGCACGACATCGACATCAGCCGCGGCAGCATGCTCGTCGGGCTGGATCATTTGCCCGGCTCCAATACCGAGTTGCAGGCGGAGGTTTGCTGGATGCACGCCCGCGCGCTCCAGCCGGGAAAAAAATATTTCCTCAAACACACCACGCACACCGTGCAGGTGGTGGTCACGGAAATCGTCAACAAGCTCAACCTCGACACCCTCGAATCTGAGCCCGCGCCCGCCGAGCTGGGCGTAAACGATATTGGCGAGATTCGCCTGCGCGCGGCCAAGCCACTCGTGTTCGATGGTTATGCCATCAACCGGTTGACCGGCTCGTTTATTCTGATCGAGCAGGGCACCAACGCGACGGTCGCCGCGGGGATGTTGCGCCCACCGCGCGAAATCGTGAAACCCGAAAACGGGGACTATGTGATATGAAGGCTCCCGTCACCAACGAGGTTCGCGACTCCCATACGCGCAGCCTGCTCAAGGCGGTCAGTTGGCGCTGCGTGGGAACGGCCGACACGTTTCTCGTGAGTTTTTTCGTGCTGTCGTTTACCGGTGCGACGGGTGGCGACAAGTCGCACGCGGCGCAGATTTCCGGCAGTATTGCGGCGGTCGAAGTGTTGACCAAGGTGGTTCTTTTCTACCTGCACGAGCGCGCGTGGTTGCGTTTCGGAATTGGACGGAAGCCGGCTGACGCGAAGTGAAGATCTCGGTCAAAGTCGACTATGCGTGCCGCGTGATGGCCGAGCTCGCGCGCCTCCACGGCTCGGGCGAACTCGCGCAGATCGACCATCTCGCGCAGACCGAGGCGGTGCCGGCGAATTTTTTGGCGCAAATCCTCCTCAAGCTGCGCGACCACGGTTTAATCACGAGCCGGCGCGGCAACCAGGGCGGCTACACCTTGGCGCGCGCGCCCGAGGAAATTTCACTCTATGATATCTTGCTGGCCGTCGAAGGAAAATGCCTGCACCTCAGCGGAAATTTCGACGGCCGCAGTGGACCCCGGGTGAAAAGAATTTGGGACGAGATCAGCGACGTCCTGGTGAAGAAGACAAAGACCTACACCCTCGATCGACTCGCGTCCAAAGGGACGGCGACGATGTATTATATCTGAGGGAGTCGCGCAGTGGAGTAGATTGTGATGGCGAGGAGCGCAGCGACGTGGCCATCCATCTGAAATTTCAGATGGATGGCCGCGCCCGCCGAGCCGGGCTCGCAATGACAAACAAGAGCGAAAAAAGCGGCTTCTTGGGCGAATACGATTTCCAGTCCGCGCGCGTTACCAGCCGAAGATATAACGCTCGCGCCGCAGATCGGAGCCGCCGCGCAGGGTGCCGGTTTTTGGGTTCACGCCGACGGCTACGACGCCCGAGTTCATGCCATAGGGCGGGAGCACTCTTAGCACGTGGCCGCGCGCGCGCAGGTCGTCCTGCACGGCGACAGTGATGCGGCTTTCAAGGTCGAGCTGACCCGGCGCGTTCGGGTGATTGTCGAACGAACTGTGCGCGTGGTTCGAGTTGATGCGCGGTGCCTCGATGGCGATTTGGAGCTCTTGGTTAAAAATGATTACGTTGAGCAGCACGTTCAGCACTTGCTGATCCTGGCTGTCGCCGCCCGGCGTGCTCAGCGCGAGAAACGGTTGGCCGTCTTTGCGCACGATGGTCGGCGACAGGGTGGTGCGCGGGCGTTTGCCGCCGACGAGGACGTTGGGGCTCACCGGATCGAGGTCGAAGGCCTGCATGCGGTTCGAGAGAGGCACCCCGGTGTCGCCGGCGATGAACGCCCCGCCGAGCACCCAGCCGGAGCTCGGCGTCGCGCTGAAGAGATTGCCCGCGCCGTCCACCGTGTTGACGCAAGTGGTGTCGCCACCGCTGTCCGGATTTTTCGTGCCCTGCGTGTGCGGCAGGTAGCGGACGGCGGGTGGCTTGACGTCCGGATCAAACGCGAACGGATCGCCCGGCCGGTAGTCCAGAAACGCCTGCGGTGTGATCAGCTTCCGGCGCTCGGCGGCATACGCTTTCGAGAGCAGCCCCTTGAGCGGCACCGACGCAAACGCGGGATCGCCGAGGAACGCGTTGCGGTCGTCGTAAGCGAGCTTGAGCGCCTCGTGCACGGTGTGGATGTAGTTCGCCGAGTGCAGGCCCATCGCCTTCAGGTCGAAGCCTTCGAGGATGTTCAGCGCCATGAGCATCACCGGGCCTTGGTTCCACGCGCCGGCCTTGTTGATTTCGTAGCCGTGAAACAGCGTCGTCGACGGGGCCTCAATGGCGCCGTGGTATTTGGCAAGATCGTCGTAGGTGAACACACCGCCCTCGGCGCGGTTGGCGTCGACGATGCGGCGCGCGATGTCGCCCTGGTAGAAGGCATCGCGTCCGGCGCGAATGGCAGCGCTGCGATCGGGGTTCTTCGCCAGCGCAGCGCGTTCGGCGGCGACGAGGGCGCGCAGTGTGGCGGCGAGATTGGGCTGGCGGAAAATTTCACCGACCTCCGCGAGGCGGCCTCCGGCATAATAAAGGTGGCCCCATTTGTAGGCTTCGGTCTGCTGGCGGTTGCTCACCATATTTTCGCGCAGCAGCGCATACATGGGAAACCCGTCGGCGAATTCGATCGCAGGCGCCATCACCTGTTCGAGGCGCATGGTGCCGAAGCGTTCGAGCACAATGGCCATGGCATCCATCACTGCGGGAATCGTCGCGCCGAGGGGGCCGTTGCCATCGAGTTTGCCCTTCGCCGCGAACAGCGCGGGCGTGGCGGCCTTCGGCGCGGGACCTTGGCCGTTGATCACGTAAACTTGTTTCGTCTTCGCGTCGTAGACCATCACCGGCGATTCGCCACCGAAACCGAAATGCGAAATTTCCACGATGGCGGCCGCGAACACCGTGGCCACGCCGGCGTCGATCGCGTTACCGCCCTGCTCAAGAATGCGGGTGCCGGCGGATACCGAGTAGTGGCGGCCGGCGGCGACGATGCCGCGCTGCCCGACGATTTCGGGACGCATCGTCTGCTGGCGCGGCGGTGGACGCGGAGGAGGCGTCGATGAAGCGGGGGGGGGCGTTTGGCCGGGCAAGGCGGCTGCGACCAAGAGGCTGAGGAAGGCGAGGCGGGACTTCATAAGATTACTGGAGGGAGCGGGGCGGCCGCGGCGGGAACAGAACGCTCAACGTTCAACGCCCAACGCTCAACGCTCAAGTTTCGACCGCTTTGAAAGCAGGGCGGGGGCTCTGACCCGCCCTCGGGGCGAACGCTCAGTGCGTGGGAGGGCGGGGCAGAGAAACCGCCCTGCTTTTTCAGCCGTGGCTGGGTGTCGCAGATGCGCTTCGCCGCCGCCGTATCTTGGGGCGCGTAGCTGAGAAAAAAGCGTGAGTGGTCAATCCGTGCGGGGAGGGGCGGCGGGCTCTCTGCGCTGAATGCTGCGGACGTCGCGGGTAAGCGCGAGGTGAACGCGGGGGTAAATTGCAGGAGCGCGACGATTGGACTCGATTGACGCGACGAACGCCTCAAGTTCCCAGCGATGAACGAAGACATCCTCAAATCCATCCACGAAGAATTGGTCGCGATCCGCCAGCTCCTGGCCGAGGCCAACAAAGCCCCGGCGCGCAGCACGCCGACGCGGGCGACGAGCTCAACCTCGAGCTACTCCAGCAGCGGCGGCGGGGCCGACGAAGTGATTTTGCAGCCGACGGAAGTCATCCCGAACGCGGGGGACGTGCAGGTGCATTTTGGGAAGAACAACGGTGTGGCGCTCTCGAAGCTGGGCGAGCGCTCGCTCTCGTGGTATGCGACGGAGCAGCCACCGCGCCTCGACAGCAGCGGCAAGCCCTATCCGCCGCGGCCGCAGGAGACGACGTTGCGCAATGCAGCCCGCACGCTCTGGCATCAAAACAAAGGCACGCTCGGTCAGCCCGACGCACCGAGGAGCGCGGGGTCGGCTGCGGCGGCGACGCCGGCAGTGGCCACGGAGTCGGCGTCGCATTTGTCGGACGAAGAGAACGTGCCGTTCTGAGAGACGTGGCGCGGAAACCGGGTCGCCGAGATTGAGTTTGGGAGTGGGGCGGGGTCTTTGCCCCGCCCTTTTTGCGTGCCGCGTGAGCGATGGAGGGCAGGTCGAAGACCTTGCCCTACTCCAAGCGTGCGACGGCGACGGCGCAGGCTTTGTAGCTGGGCTGGCGCGAGTGCGGGTCGAAGGACGGGAAGGTGAGTTTGTTCACGGTGCCGAAGTGCATCGGGAGGAAAATTTGGCCGGGCTGCACGGTGGGCGTGACGAGGGCGATGGCTGCGGCGGTGCCGCGACGGGAACGGACCGTCACGCGGTCGCCGGGGGAAATGCCGAGGCGGGTGGCGTCTTCGGGATTGATTTCGGCGGTGAGGACCGTGGGCGCGAGTTTGCGGAGGACGGCGCTTTTGTCGGTGCGGGAGCCGGTGTGCCATTGCGCGGAGGAGCCGCGGCCGGTGAGCAAAATGAACGGGTAGTCGCCGTCGGGCGGCTCCGGCATGGGGCGCGGGGCGTCGAAGAGGAAGCGGGCGCGGGCGTCGGGAGTAAAAAATTTTCCGTCGGCAAAGAGGCGGCGCTGCTGCGCGGGAAGTTGAGAGGTGAGAGCCGAGAGCTGAGCGTCGGAAAGAGTCGGCTTGGTGGCGCTCGCCGCTACGGGGGAGTCGGCGTAGGGCCATTGGATGCCGCCGGATTCGGCGATGTGGGCGTAGTCGCGGATGCCCGTGAAATCGCAGGGTTGGCCGGCGGAGAGTTTTTTTAGGATTTGGAAGGTGGTCTCGGGCGAGCACCACTCCCGGAAGAGGTCGCCGCAGCCCCAGGCTTCGGCGACGAGTTTGAAGATGGCGAAATCGCTGAGGGCTTGGCCCGGGGCGCGGGAGACTTTTTTCGCGAGGGCGAGGCGGCGCTCGCTGTTGATGAGAATTCCTTCCTTCTCACCCCAGCCGGCGGCAGGGAAAACGAGGTCCGCGAGTTGGGCGGTCTCGGTCGTGGCATACATGTCTTGCACGACAAGGAAATCGAGTTGGGCGAGGAGGTCGCGGGCGCGGTTTTGGTTGATCCACGAGTGCGCGGTGTTGGTGGCGATGACCCAGAGGCCGCGGATCTCGCCGCGTTCGATGGCGTCCAAAATTTGGTCATACGCGTAGCCGGAGTGGTCGGGAATGAGCGCGACGTCGAGGCCGAGGGTGGCGGCGACGTGGGCGCGATGGGCGGGGTTGGTGGTGTCGTAGCCGCCGAGGAGGGACGTGGCGTTGCCAAACAGGCGCGAGCCCATGGCGTTGCACTGGCCGGTGATGGAGTTGGCGCCGGTGCCGGGCCGGCCGATGTTACCGGTCATCAACGCGAGATTGATGATGGCTTGCGCGGTGCGCGTGGCTTCGTGGCTCTGGTTGACGCCCATGGTCCACCAGAAAGACACGCGTTCGCGGGTGGCGATGATGTCGACGAGGCGGTGGAGCGTGGCAACGGAGACGCCGGTTTCCGCGGTGGTGTGAGCGGCGGTGAACGTCGCGACGAAGGCGGCGAAGGCTTCGTAGTTGGAGGTGTGCGCGGCGATGAAGGCGGGTTTCACGGCACCGCGGGCGATGAGGAGATGGGCGAGGCCGTAGAGGAACGTGAGGTCGGATTTCGGACGGAGCGCGACGTGGAGCGTGGCGGCTTGCGCGGTCTCGGTGGCGCGCGGATCGACGACGACGATCTCGGGCGAGCGGCGGTTCATCATCACGCGTTGCCACATGATGGGGTGGGCGATGCAGGGATTCGCGCCGATGAAAATGAGGGCGTCGCTCTCTTCAAAATCGGCGTAGGTGAAGGGCGGAGCGTCGAAGCCGAAGGACTGTTTGTAGGCGACGTGGGAGGTGGCCATGCACTGGCGGGTGTTGCTGTCGCAGTGGAGCGCGCCCAGGCCGAATTTGAAGAGCGCGCCGAGCAGGGCCATTTCTTCGGTCATGATCTGGCCGGTGCTGAGGAACGCGATGGAGTGGGGACCGTGTTTTTGTTGGATGGATTTGAAGCGATCGGTGAAGACAGCGAGGGCGGTGGGCCAATTGACGGGCGCGAGCGGGGTGCCGCGGGACGGGCGGAGGAGCGGGGTGGTGGCGCGGTCGGGGGCGGCGAGGGGGGTGAGGGCTTCCCAGCCTTTGGGGCAGGCCATGCCGAGATTGACGGGGTAGTCGGGGTCGGCGGAGAGGTTGATGGCTTGGCCCTCGGCATCGAGGTGGACGCGGAGCGAACAGCCGGTGCTGCAAAAGCCGCAGACGGTGTTGGTGGTCGCGACGGGAGCAAGGCGGGCGGGGACGCGGCCGAGACCGAGGTCGAAGGCGGCGGGGTGTTGCACGAGCTCGGTCGTCATCGGACCGGTGCGGGCGTGGAGGAGATTTTCGAGGGCGGCGGGAGTTTTCATGCGGCGGGTAGGCCGGGCATTTTTGGGGAGTCGACCGCGCGGAAGAAGAGGTAACGTTCGGCGAGTTCGCCAGTGAGGAGGAGCGGGAGTGTAACCCAATAGGTTACAAATTGCGGGGCGGCGGCGAGGAGGACAATGGTGGCGAGGGCGAGGAGAACGCGGGTGAGAACGGCGCGGGCGAGGGGGCCGCGGAAGAGGCGCGAGGACGTGGCACCGTGAAAAAATGGGCGCGACTCCCAGGCGAGTTTGAGGAGAAGGGCGAGGGCGGCGGCGCGAGGGGCGAGGGGAGCGAGGGCGACTACGGCGGCGGTGCCGAAGAAGCGCGGCGCGGTTTGTGCAAAGCGCCAAAATTCACGGCGCGTATCGACGTAGATCATCACGGAGCAGTAGAGGCCGAGGAGGCCGGTCGCCGCGGCGGCGACCGGCAAGGTCCAATGACCAAGGCCCAACGACCAATCAAGGAGGGGGATGGTGGCGGTGAGGGCGAACCATGGGCCGAAGACGAGGGCTTCGCGGCTCAGCCAGCTCTTGCGCCAGCCGAGAAAAATGCGCCAGGCGCGGAGCGGTTGGCCGAGATGGAAGAGGCTGGCGAAGAGACCGAGGCCGCCGAGCGCGGCCGCCGCGCTCGGCAGCCAGTGGAAGTTGAACGTTGAGCGTTGAAGGTCGGCGGCGGAGAGGAGCTGGGCGAGTTGGAGGCCGACGGCGGCGGGGAGGAGCGTGAGCATCACGACGAGCGGCCAGTGGGCGGGTTGGGGGCGGAGCGTCGTGGCGTCGGCGTGGGCGAGGTTCCGGGGGAGTTTTTTGGCGGTGACGTAGCGGGTTGTGGGCTGCGTATAGGCGGGGTCGGGGGCGGTGGGGAGGAAGGATGAGGTGAGCGGAGAGTTGAGAGCTGAGAGCTGAGGGGCGGAAGTGAAGACGGTGACGATTTTGATGGCGGACGTGGGGCAGGCTTGGACGCAGGCGGGGGCTTCACCTTCGGCGAGACGGCTGTGGCACATGTCGCACTTGCGGATGATGCCGAGGCGTTCGTTGTATTTCGGGACATCATACGGGCACTTGAGCACGCAGTATTGGCAGCCGATGCATTGATCATCGAGGTGGCGGACAATGCCGGTGAGCGGATCTTTTTCGTAGGCGAGGACGGGGCAGCCGTGCAGGCAGGCGGGATCGGCGCAGTGGTGGCAGGCGGTCGTGACGGTTTGGGAAAAGGGGTGGGCGCGGTCGCCGCCGACGAGGAGGCCGACGTCGCGCCACGTTTCTTGGTCGTCGAGGCCGTTGAGGGAGTGGCAGGCGGAGACGCAGGATTTGCAGCCGGTGCAGGAGTCGAGCTCGACTTCGAACGCGTATTGTTCGCCGGGGCGGGGTTGGGTGAGGGGGATCAGAGAACGGAAATTTACGATTTCAGATTTATGATTCTTGATTTGCTCGAACGATTGGCTCGCGTGGGCGACGGGGGTTTGCAGGCGCGATTGCTCGGCGAGGAGTTCGGCGATGAGGGCGAGGGTGGACTGCTTTTGTTTCGGAGCGACCATGGGTCGGGAGCGAGACGGGGAGGGCGGGTCGGAGGCCCTGCCCTACTTTAATACACGTCGCGCTGGTAGCGCTTGGCGGTTTTGAGGGACTGGACGTAGGCGGCGGCTTCGGCGGGAGATTTTTTCCCGGCGGTTTCGATGACTTGGTGGAGGGCGGCCTCGACATCTTTGGCCATGCGGGAGGCGTCACCGCAGACGTAGAAATGCGCGCCGGCTTCGAGCCACGACCAGAGTTCGTCGGTGGCTTCGGTCATGCGTTGCTGGACGTAGATTTTTTCGGATTGATCGCGGGAGAAGGCGAGGTCGAGGCGGGTGAGGACGCCGGAAGATTGCAGGCCGGTGAGTTCGTCGCGGTAGAGGAAATCGGTGGCGGCGCGTTGGTCGCCGAAGAACAACCAGTTTTTGCCTTTGGCGCCGGTGGCGGCGCGTTCGGTGAGGAAGGCGCGGAACGGGGCGATGCCGGTGCCGGGGCCGACCATAATCATGGGTGTGTCGCTGGAGGTGGGCGGGCGGAAGGCATGGTTTGAATGAACGAAGATTCCCGCGGTGCCGTGGGCGAGCGCGCGTTCGGCGAGGAAGGTGGAGCAGGTGCCTTTACGGGCGCGGCCATCTTTTTCGTAGCGCACGGTGCCGACGGTGAGATGAACTTGGCCCGGCGCGGCGTGCGGGGAGGAGGAGATCGAGTAGAGCCGCGGCTGGATTTTTTTCAGCGTGGGGATGAGAGCCGCGAGGGGGATTGGAGTTTTTCGATTGGAGATTTGAGAGAGGAGCAGCGCGTCGATGACGTGGTGCGGGGCGGCTGAAGGTTGAGCGTTGGGCGTCGAGGTTTGAGTGAGTGAAACAGCAGGAGGGAGGCAGAGGGCGAGGAGATCGGCGGAGGGTTTGCCGAGGTCGTAGTGGGCGGTGAGGGCGTGGCGGAGATTCGTGGCGCTGCCGTCGGGGGCCGGGACGGACTCCGCGCCGTCGCAGCCGAGGGCGGCGAGGACGTCGGCGACGAGGGCGGGGCAATTTTGCGGAATGACGCCGAGGGCATCGCCGGCTGCGTAGACGAGGCCGGAGTCGGCGAGGGCGAACTCGACGTGATTGACCTCTTTGGCGGAGCCGGGGGCGTTGAGGTTGCGGACGGTGAGGACGGGGGCGGGGAAGGGGTTTTTTTTGGAAAAAGTGTCGGCGGATGGGTCTGAGGGAGGAGCGAGCTGGCTCGCGAATGCGGAAGCGGAGGGAATCGCCTGCAAGCAGGCTCCTACCGGCTGAGCCGACAGCGCGGTGAGGGAGGTGGTGAGCCAGGTGGTGAAAGTTTCTTCGTAGTCGAGGTCGCAATCGACGCGGGCGTGGATGCGGGTGCCACCGAGTTTTTCGAGGCGGGCGTCGAAGTCTTTGCCGCATTGGCAAAAGAGGGTGTAGTGGGTGTCGCCGAGGGCGCAGACGGAATAGCGGAGGGAAGGAAGAGACAAACTAGGCTCGGATTTGGGATTGGAAATTTTAGCGGCGAGCGCGGAGTGGAGGGACTTGGCGCTGTCGGGGGGCTCGCCGTCGCCGTAGGTGCTGACGATGACGAGGAGGTTTTTTTCGGATACGAGCTGGGCGAGATCCGTCTGCGCCATGTCGAGGACGGTGGCGGCGAAACCGCGTTTGCCCGCTGTTTTGGCGGCTTTTTTCGCGAGGCCTTCGGCGGTGCCGGTTTGGGAGCCGAAAAGAATCGTCAGCGGGGTGAGCGCCGCTGGCGAAGGGTTTGTGGTCTGGGGGTCGGGGCCGAGGGAGGGGGCGCGGGAGAACAGGCCGGCGAAAAAGCCGTTGAGCCACGCGCGTTGCTCCGGGCTGAAGGGAGCGGTTTCGGGAATTTGAGGGACGACGGACATGAGGACGCGAGGCGGGGCGGCGGAAGTGGGCGGAGGGCGGGTCGGAGACCCTGCGCTACTGGCTGAGAATTTCCTGGAGCTCTTTCACGGAGTGGCGGCGGGCCCACGTGACGAAGGATTCGCCGCGTTTTTTTTGGGCTTCGTAGGTGATCAGAATTTTTTCGGACAGGGCGTTGATCTCGGTGGCGCGGAGGCCGCGGAAGAGTTCGCGGGCGATGCCTTGCTCTTGGTCCATGCCACCGCCGAGGACGAGGTGGTAGCCGTCGGCGCCGTCGGGGAGTTGGTGGCCGACGAAACCGAGATCGCCGCAGTAGTGTTGCGCGCAGGAGTTGGGGCAACCGGTGAAGTGGATGTTCACCGGCGAGGTAAGTGTGGTGTGTTGGCCGAGGTGTTGCAGGAGCGAGAGGCCCTGGGCCTTGGTGTCGGCGGCGGCGAATTTGCAGCCGCGGCGGCCGGTGCAGGCGATGATGCCGCCGGCGGCGAGCGAGGCTTCATAAAAACAGCCGAGGCGGACGACCGAGCGTTTTACGGTTTCGACAAAGGCGTCGGCGACGTGAGGGATGATGACGCTTTGCCAGACGGTGAGGCGGAGTTCGCCGGTGCCGAAATGGGTGGCGAGGTCGGCAAGCGTGTGGAGTTGCTTCGAGGAGAGGCGACCGACGGGGACGCCGATGCCGAGACTGTTGAGGCCGCGCTGCGACTGACGGGCGGGGCCGAGCCAGCCGTGTTTGATGACGGGGCGGCGCGGCTCGCAGGCGGCGAGGGGCAGGCGAACGAGAGGGAAGGCGAGTTTTTTTTGGGTTTCGGCGAGGAATTTATCGACGCCCCATTTTTCGAGCAGGTATTTGAGGCGGGCTTTTTTGCGGTTGGTGCGGTCGCCGTTTTCGGCGAAGACGCGGAGCATGGCGGCGGAGACGGCGACGGCTTCGGCGGGTTGGATGAGGAGTCCGGTGTCGCGGGCGAAATCGCCGTGGCCGGTGATGCCGCCGAGGTGGATGCGGAAATACACGCCCGCAGCGGGCGGAGTTGAGCGCGGAGAGCTGAGAGCTGAGAGTTCGGAAGCGGAGAGCGGAGATTTGAGATTTGAGAGAGAGGCGGCGGTGACCCTCGTCGCGAAGAAGCCGATGTCGTTGGTGTCGACGGCGGCGGAGAGGCTGCCGCCGTTGTCGAAGGCGATGTTAAATTTTCGCGGCAGGCCGTAGAGGTCGCGGTGATTCAGGATGTAGTGGTGAATCCCTTTCGCGAACGGGCGGACGTCGATGAGTTCAGCGGGATCGAAGCCGCTGTTGGGCGAGGCGGTGACGTTGCGGACGTTGTCGCAACCGGCACCGCGCGAGGCGAGGCCCAGTTCTTGAATACGCGTGAGAACTTGGACGATGGAGCGGGGCTTGAATTCGCGGATCTGGAAATTTCCGCGCGTCGTGAGGTCGACGAAGCCGTTGCCGAGATTCGTCGCGAGTTGGGCGAGGCCGTGGCATTGCGCGGCCGTGATTTCGCAGGCCGGGACGCGGATGCGGAGCATAAAGCTGTCCTGCGCGGGGGCGACGTAGAAGAGGCCGTGGAATTTGAAACGGTAGAGGTTTTCGGGGTCGGGGGCCTGGTCGGCGTCGGCGTGCGCGAGGAGGCGTTCCCACGCGTCGAGGGGATTCTCTTCGTATTTCCAACGTTCCTCTTTGCAGAGGTCACCGAGGGGGGTGCCATGGAAGGTCGGCTCGCTGGCGCTCGCCGCTACGGGTGCAGCAAGATTCGGCGTGGTGGAGGCGGAGGCGGAAGCGGTGAGCTGGCCGGTGGAAGTCGTGCCGACGAAGACGCCGCTGGCGGCGACCCCAGCCATGAAGCCGGCGAGGTATTCCTTCTGCCCCGGCGTGAAGGGCTGAGGCAGGGAGGCGGAGGAGGCTGTGGCGGACGCGACGGACACGTGGCCGGTTTAGCAGGCGTGGTGCCAGACGCGGGGTGCGTCGGATTAAGAATGTGAATTGTTTTGAATGGAAGGATGAGCGTCGTTCATGGGAGAGGCCGGGGCGCGAGTGAGGGCGTGGGTGAGTGCGGGAGAGCCGAGGGCGTCGGCTCCGACCGCCAGGCCCATTCAGCTCAGGTTGAAAGCCAATTGGAATTAGGTTAACGCTGATGGGTTCGATCCCGATTCCGACCAAGGTCAAAAAACCGGGGCTACAACGGCTGGGTTGACGCGGGGAGGTTTTTGAGGGGAAGGAGCAGGACTTTGTCGACGCGTTGGCCGTCGAGGTCGATCACTTCGACGAGGTAGCCGTGATAGTTGAACGACTCACCCTCCGTCGGGACGTGGCCGAGGTGTTTCACGATGAAACCGGCGAAGGTCTCGTAGTCGCGGGCGGCACCCGGGTGTAACGGAAAATCGGTGACGACGCGTTCGAACTCGGCAGCGTCGAGCAGGCCGTCGACGAGCCAGCGGCCATCGTCGCGGCGGACGGCTTTGGGTTTCAGGCGGTCGCCGAGGGAGGGCATTTCGCCGACGATGGCTTCCATGATATCGTGCAGCGAAATGAGGCCGCAGGTGGCGCCGAATTCATCGGTGACGAGGGCGTAGTGTTTGCCGGACTGTTTAAATTTTTCGAGGAGGGTGCTCGCGGGGAGCGACGCGGGCACGCTGAGAGCGGGGGTGGTGAGATCGCGGACGTTCACCGGAGCGCCTGCCGCGAGATTGGCGTAGATGGATTTGACGGTGACGAGGCCGAGGATCTGATCGCGGGAGCCCTCGTAAACGGGAAACGTGGAGTGGGCGCTGACAACGATGCGGTGCCAGATGGTTTCGTGAGTGTCGGCGGCGTTGATCCAAATGATTTTCGCGCGGGGCGTCATCAAGTCGCGCACGGGCAGGCGGTCGAAGGACATGACGCTCTCGATCATGGCGGGTTCCTGCGGATGAAAAATACCGGCGCGCGTGCCCTCACGGACGAGGAGACGGACTTCTTCCTCGGAAACCCGGGCTTCGGGCACGGGCTTGATGCGGCAGAGGGCGAGGAGGAGATCGGTGGAGCGACCGAGCAGCGCGATGATCGGAGCGCCGAGGCGCGAGAGGCGGTGCATGGGACCGGCGAGGAGGCGGGCGACGCCCTCGGGATTGCCGAGGCCGATGCGTTTCGGGAGGAGTTCGCCGATGACGAGGGTGAAGTAGGTGAGGGTGACGACGACGAGGGCGAAGGCGATTTTGTCGGCGGAGGGGGCGAGGGAGGGGAATTGGCGGAGGTAGGCGGCGAGCTGTTCGGAGATGGAGGCGCCGGAGAACGCGGCGGCGAGGACGCCGACGAGGGTGATGCCGACCTGGACGGTCGCGAGAAAGCTGTTGGGCGATTCGGCGAGGGTGAGGGCGAGGCGGGCGCGGGTATCGCCGGCGTCGGCGAGTTGGCGGAGCTTGGCTTTGCGCGAGGAGACGATGGCGATCTCGGCCATGGAGAAGAGGCCGTTGGCGAGCAGGAGGGCGAAGATGATGGCGAGCTCGAGGAAGACGGAATTCATGGGCGCAGGGAGCAGTGTGCGCCGGAAGATTTGGATTCCAAGTTGTAAGGAGGGAAAGACGGCGGTGGAGTGGCGGGGTGGAGCTGACGCGGGAAGCACAACCGAGGGGGAAGCCGGGCGGACCTGGGCTGGAAAGCCCGTGCCACGAAGGACCGGCGCGGCCGTCGTTTGGCGAGGCGCTGCGGTTTTGGGTGAAGCTGGGTTTCATCAGCTTCGGTGGGCCGACGGGGCAGATTGCGATCATGCACACGGAGCTGGTGGAGAAGCGGCGGTGGATCGGGGAGGGGCGGTTTTTGCACGCGCTGAACTTTTGCATGCTGCTGCCCGGGCCGGAGGCGCAGCAGTTGGCGATCTATTGCGGATGGCTGCTGCATCGGACCTGGGG